>JAJWOH010000297.1:0-1526 GCA_021635485.1 Segatella copri
TGTCTTAGTACAGATTTACTTTACACCGTTTTAACACTTTAAAGATTAAAAAAATGGGAAAAATGAGTAAGTCTAAAAAGCATTACACAGAAGAATTCAAGCTGACAGTTCTTAAGGACAAGTATGCTAATAATTTGTCTATTTATTCTGCAGCTAAAAAATACGGAATAAGATCAAGCACTTGTATATGCGCTTGGGAAAAGAAGTATCCGGTTGACTCTATATTCTTATCATTGTCCAATGAAGTAATAACAAGAGTTCAAGCTATGCAAAATAAACGTAAAATCATAGCCAATCCAACAACGCCTACCAGCCGTGAGGAACAACTTGCGCAAGAAGTAGAGAACCTACGTAAAGCTTTGGCCTATTCAGAACTTCGCAACGAGGCTTTAAATGAAGTGCTAAAAATTGGCAGGGAACAGTATGGCATTGATTTATTAAAAAAAGTTGGCGCCAAACAGTAGATAACCTTCGGCTCAGACATGTCGATAAAAGTATCGGCATTCTGAGCGGATTGTTTGGTAAGACTCGCGAAGGTTATTACTCAGTCAGCAAAGAGAAGCGAAATCAGCTTAATTTAACAGAGAAGAAGATCGTGGAACAAGCTCGTTTGCTACGCTCTGAAGCCCCAGGAATAGGTGCTTATAAGATGTTTGTAATCCTCAAAGACATCTTTCAAGACATCATGCCCGGACGTGATAAATTCTATAAGATAATGCATGAAAACAGGCTTATGCTCAAGCCAGAGCGCAAACGTCATACGACTAATTCTAACCATAACTATCGCAAATACAAGGACTTGACAAAAGGTCTTGTTGTAGACCGTCCCAACCGACTTTGGGTGGCAGACATAACATACATCGAAACTGATGAAGGTGTTGTATATCTACATCTGGTTACCGACGCATGGACCCACGAAATTATTGGTTGGATACTGTCTGACTCGCTGATGGCTGCCAATACAAAAGCGGCCCTCGAAATGGGTATAGAACACGCTGACGGTGCAGATCTTAGTTCAATGATACACCATTCTGACCGAGGATCACAATACTGCTGCAATGCCTATGTAGAGCTTTTGAAATCAGTTAAAGCCTCCATCTCAATGACTGAGGATTATAAGCCAACAGACAATGCTATTGCTGAACGCGTGAATGGCATTATAAAACAAGAATGGCTGTATCGCATGAAAAGGCCGCGCAACTTGGAGGAGGCAAGAAACATCATTAAGGACATCGTTGATTTTTACAATAACAAACGTCCGCACATGAGCAATGGAATGATGACTCCGAAACAGAAGCGGGACAGCTATATAAAAGCAGCGTAAGAACTGGATGGAATAGATTATTTCCTAAAGGATAATTTGCAGATGTGAGCATGGGACTGTAGCTTTGCAAAAAGAACATCTGAGTAAAGCGTTTCAATAACACTTTTCATGCATGTAAAGTTATCCAGTAAAGGAATAAATAAGGAGTAAAGTAATTCAGTAAAACAACAACAAAAGTGTAAAGTGAAATCAGTCAAAGTCA
>JAJWOH010000015.1:0-36683 GCA_021635485.1 Segatella copri
AAAAATACGTCAAGTCTGAGACAGATTTATGTCTGAGGAGGGGCATTTTTCACCCTTAGGAGAGGGGGTAAAACATCTTCCTAACCCCCATATTTCGCATTTTTTCTTCGTAAAATGCAATATTCTTATTGCATTTTGCCTCTTTTTATTTCGGTATTATGAGGGTAAAGATTATTTATATTCTTGGAATATTGACGTTAGGTCATTAAGTTTTATGTAGCTGATTTTTAGAGTCGTTTGGTAAACGCACGTAAGCAGGATATGTGTCTTTTCTTTACAAAAGCACTCAAAATTTCTCTGAAAGGACTAAGTATTATAATCGCATTTTTCAGTATCTTTCAGCAGTTATCTCCCTCTTTTTGCGAGAAATTAGGCTAAAAATAGCCGAAAACAGACCATTTCCCCTTAGTTTATTATCTTCCAAATGAAGAAAAAATAGTGTGTTTTTTAAAGAAAAACCTCTTCCCCAACGCGTCATTCGCTAAGGAAGAGGTTTGTTTTAGCTGGTCTTTTAAGACCATATTCGTCTGAAATATGCTTTGATTCTTAAAGCTTTGACCAGTCGATGCTGCGGATAAATGCCAAGGTTGAAACCCAATCGCAGTCGAGGCAGAAAGGAGTAGGAGCATCCGGGGTGTTGTAATAAGCCAGGGTAAACTCTGTATCTGCATCCTTAAATGCCTTGTGATCGATGGTTGCCTGCTTGAAAAACTGGGTTACGAGCGGCTTGTTCTTGTTTGAAGCCTCCTTCAGTCGCCTCTGATAGAGCGTAATATAAACGCTCATGGCGTAGGCCTGCTCGTTGAGATAGCGAACCTTGATGTTCAAGGTGTCCTTGTTCAGATTCTTGTCGAGCATTACATACGGTGGCAGAATCTTGCTGCGCATGTAGGTCATTGCGTCAAACTTGAAGAGGGCTGTACGGCGCTCGTCCATGCTCTTCGTGGTGTCGTTGATGATTGCATCAGAAGTGCGGAGCACCTCGTTTAATACATCCTGGGCGCTTGCCTTAGCTATGCTGAGGGTGAGCGCAAATAATAATATTATGTATCTCATCTTTCTGAAATTATTAATTATCAATTTTTTTTAATCGTTGGTGTGGCGCATGAGGAAGATGCTGTGGTCGATGCACGCTGGCAATTCTTCCTTATAATGCGTTACCATGATCATGGTTTTGTTCTGGCGGCGACAGAAGGCTTCGATGACGTCTTTTACAAGACGGCGGTTGCGGTTGTCGAGTCCGTGGAGCGGTTCATCGAGAATCAGCAGTTCCGGATCCTTGACAAAGGCACGAGCCAGGAGAACGAGGCGCTGTTCGCCGCTGGAGAGTTTCAGGAAACCACGGTCTTCAAGACCTTCCAGTCCGAATACTTTCATCCAGAAGCGGCACTTGTCCATATCTTCTTCCTTCGGCTTTACATAGAGGCCTACGGAATCCATCAGACCACTTGCTACGATGCGGATGGCTGGCAGGTCGCGCTGGTAAGAGCGGTGAAGCTCAGGCGATACGTAGCCGATGTGTTTCTTGATGTCCCAGATGCTTTCGCCGCTGCCTCGAGGATTGTCGAAGAGGGTGATGTCGCAGGCATAACTCTGCGGATTATCGGCACAGACCAGACTGAGGAGCGTACTCTTTCCGGCTCCGTTCTGTCCGCTCAAAGCCCATCGCTCGCCGTTCATCACGGTCCAGTCAAGGTCATTGAGGATGATTCGCTCGCCATACTGTATGCGCACCTTGTTCATCTTCACCACTTCCTGGGTGTGATATTCGCGGTCGCTGTAAGGCTGGTCTACGATGGCCTGTTCCAACTCCGGACTCAGCACATGGGTTGGCACGGATTCTCTGCCGGCAAGATATTCGGCGAGGGTTACCTTAGGCAGAACCTTCATATCCTTCACTTCTACCACGTGGGTGATGAAGTCGGGAATATCATCGCTCTTGCTCAGTACGAGGATAATCTGCAGGGCTCGCTCTGAAGAGAGGGTCTTGAGCAGTTCCTTGAGCTGGTCGCGGGTTTCAGCATCGAGTCCGATAAACGGATTGTCCATGATGAGCACGCGAGGCTCTGAGAAGAGGGTAGAGGCAAGTTTGAACTTGCGGAGCTCGCCACTTGAGAGCAGGATGGTATATTTGTCCATCAGGTGCTGCATGTGGAAGAGTTTGTAGATGTGCTGCTGCAGGGCTCTGCGCTCCGGAGTGTCTTCACCGGCCATCTGGTAGGCTTCTTCCAGCTTGTCCTTTACGACAGGCGTGTTCTCGTCTATCTCGAGCTGGTTCCAGCGCTGCTGCAGGAAATAAGTGCGGTCGTTATCGCCTCCGTAGGAGTCGCGGAAGGTAATATACTTGATGTTGTCGCTCACCATTGTTTTCTGACTAGGTGAGAAATCGTAATCAGGGTCGTGCATCAGGAGTGGGTGGCGACCTACGATGATGTCGACAAACATTGATTTTCCTCCACCGTTCGGACCTACGATAGCGATGTGCTCACCATCGCACGCCTCGAAGTTTACGGGTTCTGCCATACGCCATTCTGGCATACGGGTAACACCATTTTTAATGCTAATAATCTTTTGCATCTCTCTTATTTTTTTATTCTACTCTGATTCTTTGTTGCAAAGTCTTTCCAGCTGCTGTAGTGCTTGGCGTCGGTTTCCGGGCGGTTCATCTGCAAAAAGTGGCAGTAGGCTGCCCCCAGCGCATCGGTAGCGTCCATGAACTTCGGCATTTCGTCTTGCTGAATATGGAGCAGTCGCTGCAGCATTCCCGCCACCTGTTCCTTCGAAGCCTGTCCCTGTCCCGTAATAGCCATCTTGATTTTGAGCGGCGCATATTCGTGGATAGGAACGCTGTGATGAATGGCGGCTGCGATGGCTACGCCCTGCGCCCTGCCCAGTTTGAGCATCGACTGCACGTTCTTGCCGAAGAAGGGGGCTTCGATAGCCATTTCATCGGGCAGATAGCTGTCGATGATGCCGGTTACGCGGTCGAAGATCTTGCCCAGCCGGAGATAGGGATCGCTCTCTTTGCGCATGTCGATGACGCCCATCACCACCAGTTCGGCTTTGTTGCCGATGATGCGGATTACGCCATAGCCCATCACGTTGGTTCCGGGGTCAATGCCGAGAATGATCTTCTCTGTGTTCGATTTCTTAATCATCACTAATAAATCTCCTGACTTTAAAAAATGCTGTTTTAACGGTCCATATATGGATTGTGAGCGAGCTCTTCGCCTATGCTGGTGTATTCGCCATGACCCGGGAGAACCTGGGTTTCGTCAGGCAACTGACCGAGATGGCGCAGACTGTTGATGATGCGGAACATGCTGCCTCCTGGGAAATCGGTTCTGCCGATAGAGCTGCGGAAGAGCGTGTCGCCGGTGAAGGCTACGTGCTCTGCCTCGCAATAGAAGGTGACGGAGCCGCTGCTGTGGCCCGGAGTGGCGATGACCTGGAACGCGTGGTTGCCGAACTTGATGACCTCTTCATCTTCGAAGAATCTGCCGATAGGCGGAAACTGGTAATCGAGTTGCATCTGATAGAAGGTTTCTGCCTGCTTGGCGAGTCCCTTCATCAGGTTTTCATCTGCTGCCGATACTTCCGGTTTCAGTCCGAACTCCTGGTAGATGGTATTGTTGCCGAAGTTATGGTCAAGATGGCCATGGGTTACGAGCAGGTGAACTGGCTTGAGCTGGTTCTCCTTAATATATTGTGTAATAGCCTTGCGCTCTTCCGGATAGAAGGCGCCGCAATCGATGATGACGCATTCCTTGGTCTCATCGCTCACCACGTAGCAGTTTTCCTGCAACATGTTTACTTGAAATCTTTCTATATGTAACATTTCTTACTTTGAACTTTGAATTTTGAACTTTGAACTTTATGATTAGCAAAGCAGCTGCATTCTTCTACGCCGGAACGTAAACCAGCTGCTTGTCCTGGCTGAACCATTCTTCATCGAAGAAAGTGCTGAGCGGAGTGATTTCTGAAATCTTGAAGTATTGCTTCAGCTCTTCTTTCAGATTACCGCCTTTCAGACACAGAAGTCCGTTAGGCAGAGCGTTTTGCCCCTTCTGCTTAAAGTTTTTCTTGATAATCTTCATCAGGTCAGGAAGCTGCATTACCGCACGGCTTACCACGAAATCGTACTTGCCTTTTTCGTCCTCTCCGCGCAGGTGTTCAGCCTTGAGATTCTGCAGATTGATAGCCGTAGCCACCTCGTTGCAGACTCTGATTTTCTTGCCCGTTCCATCTATCAGCTTGAACTTGCATTCAGGGAAGAGGATGGCGAGCGGAATGCCCGGGAAACCTCCGCCGCAGCCGAAATCGAGAATCTCCGTGCCCGGACGGAAATGGATGGCTTTGGCTATAGCCAGAGAATGGAGCACGTGGTGCTCGTACAGATTATCGATGTCCTTGCGGCTGATGACATTGATCTTGCTGTTCCAGTCGCGGTATAATGCATCGAGTGCCTCGAACTGCTTTTTCTGCTCTTCCGTGAGGTTCGGGAAGTATTTCTCTATTATTTCTATCATATAATTATATGTATTCTTCTTTATTTCTACTGATTTTCTGCTATTTTTCTGCAAAGGTAGTGTAAAAAATCGGAAAACAAGCAATAAAAACATCAAAATCTGTCAGATTATGCTCGTATATTAAGTTTTTTGCGTAACTTTGCACCCGTTTTCAATATAATTTAAGCAAAAATAGATAAAAGCAGACAAGAAAATATGATAAAAGCAGCACTCTTCGATCTGGATGGCGTGGTATTCGATACAGAATCACAGTACTCCATCTTCTGGGGAATGATAGGCAGGGAGTATCATCCGGAAATGCCCGATTTCGAATATCGCATCAAAGGACAGACTCTGGTTCAGATTTACGACAAGTATTTCACCGATGAAGCCGTCTTCGCCCACATCGAAGGTTTTACAGGCGCAAAGGAGGAACAGGCTAAGATTACAGCCCGACTGGATGAGTTTGAAAAGACCATGCAGTATGAATATATTGCGGGGTTCGAAGACTTCATCAGCGACTTGAAGCAGCATGGCGTAAAATGCGCTGTGGTAACGAGCAGCAACATTCAGAAGATGCTGAATGTCTATGAACGCCACCCGGAATTCAAGGCTTATTTCGACCGTGTGCTGACCAGCGAGGATTTCGCCGAAAGCAAGCCTCATCCAGACTGCTATCTGAAAGGTGCAGCCTATTTCGGTGTGGAACCGGAGGACTGTGTAGGACTGGAAGACAGCTTCAACGGACTGAAGGCGGTGAGAGCCTCAGGAGCTTTTACCTTAGGTCTTGCCACAACGAACAGCAGAGAAGCCATCCAGCCGCTATCCGACTATGTGATAGATGATTACAGAGGTTTCAGCTTTGCTGACTTGCAGCGCATCGTGGAGAATGCGAAATAGATTCAACGCAGAACAATAAATAAATCAAAATAAAAAAATGGGATATTTATCTACTGACAAGAAGAAAATTACCACCAAGACCTTCGCAGAAATGAAGAAGGCTGGCGAGAAAGTAACCATGCTGACAGCATACGACTTTACAACAGCCGGAATTATAGATGCTGCAGGAATAGACTCTATATTAATAGGTGATTCGGCCAGCAATGTGATGGCAGGAAATGCAGACACATTGCCGATTACCGTAGACCAGATGATTTATCACGCCCGCAGCGTGGCACGTGCCTGCCAGCATGCTTTCGTGGTTTGCGACATGCCTTTCGGCAGCTATCAGATCAGCAAGGAAGAGGCGCTGCGCAATGCTTGCCGCATGATGAAGGAAACGGGTGTAGACGCTCTGAAGCTGGAAGGCGGCGTAGAAATCTGCGACACGGTTAAGGCGCTGGTTAATGCAGGTATTCCTGTTCATGGTCATCTCGGACTTACCCCGCAGAGCGTTAATAAGTTTGGTGGTTATGGCATTCGTGCCAAGGAAGAGGCTGAGGCACAGAAGCTTATCAGCGACGCTATTGCACTGGACGAAGCAGGCTGCTTTGCCATCGTGCTGGAGAAGGTTCCTGCTAAGCTCGCTGCTGAAGTAAGCAAGAAGGTAAAGGCTGTAACAATCGGAATTGGTGCAGGTAACGGCTGCGACGGACAGGTGCTGGTTTATGCTGATGCACTCGGAATGACACAGGGCTTCAAGCCTAAGTTCCTGCGCCACTTTGCTCAGGTAGGCGAGGAAATGACCAAGGGTGTGAAGGCTTATATTGATGCGGTGAAGACCGTAGATTATCCTAGCGCTGAAGAGAGTTATTAACATTAACTCTCTTTTTAGCGAAGTGTAAGAGAGTATAAATACGATAGATTCATAAAAGAGTTTAGAATAATGGATACACAAAATACACCAGTACATATCAAACTGTGGCACAAGGACTTCTGGCGATTATGCTTTGCCAACCTCTTGCTGATGTCGAGTGTGTACATGCTCGTTTTTGCCATTCCTTATTTCCTGAATCAGGAGAATTTCCAGCAGTGGCAAATTGGGTGTGTGCTTCTTGCATACGGCTTGGGATTGTTTCTGTTTGGCGGCTTCTGCTCTTATCTGGTGCAGCGCTACCGCAGGAATATGGTCTGTCAGCTTTCCATTTTAAGTGTGGTTGTTTGTCATTCGGTTCTTTACTATCTGGATACGTTCTGGAACATCAGGTTTTCTTTTGAGATTCTCCTGGCGGTCCGTTTCCTGTTGGGAGCATTTCTGGGACTGGCTCAGATGACGCTTGCCAGTACGCTGGTTATTGATTCCTGCGAGTCGTTCCAGCGCACCGAGGCTAATTATATTACCTCCTGGTTTGCCCGCTTTTCGATAGCTGTAGGACCCTTGTTGGCATTTTTTGTTTACAACTATTTCGGCATGGGTTATGTTTTCCCTACGGCTTCGTTGCTGGCTTTGGGAGCCTTCGTGCTGGTTTCTCGCGCTAAGTTTCCTTTTAAGGCGCCTGCCGAAGGAATCAAGGTTTTCAGCCTCGACCGCTTCTATCTGCCACAGGGAACTCCGCTGTTTATCAACATCATCCTGATTACTTTTTCTGCGGGATTATACTTTTCTGTGCCTCATCCTACTGGCATTTTTCTGATGATTTTAGGAGGATTGGTCTTGGCGTTCCTGGCAGAAAAGTTTGTCTTTGCTGATGCAGATTTGAAGAGTCAGATAATCGTAGGTCTGATATTGTTGGCTTCTGCTGAACTGATTTCGTTCGGAAGTCAGGAGTTTGCTGTAGAAATCGTGGTTCCAACCTTGCTGGGTTTCAGCTTGGGAATCATCGGAAGCCGTTTCCTGCTCTTCTATATCAAGCTTGCCAAACATTGTCAGCGCGGCACGAGCGTGAACTCATTCTTCCTGGCTTGGGAATTGGGATTGAGCTTGGGACTCGGTCTCGGATTCCTGTTCCATAATCTTCCGGCGAGAGCGCATTTTGACGTAGATCATCCTGTATATAATATGGTTGAATCAGGGATGTTGCACTATGCGCTTTTTACAACAATCGTATCGTTGTTGGTGTACAATTTCTTGGTTCATCCTTGGTACATGAAGCATAAAAACAGATAAAATATTTGAAATCTCGTTTGTTTCATAAAAGCTATTCTTTAAAAGAACCTAAAAATAGCTTTTATGAAACATTTTTAATATTATTTAGATAGGTTTTTTCGCTTTTGTGGCTTAATTTGAGTACTTTTGCGTTTGGTTTTGGAAATATATTGTTTGAATTAAGAAATTAAACGTAAAAATATAGAATTATGGCAGAAGCTATTGATATCCGCGAATTGAATATCCGGATAGAACAACAAAGTCAGTTTGTTACCAATTTGGTAATGGGCATGAATAAGGTAATCGTAGGTCAGAAACACCTCGTAGATTGCCTTCTTATCGGTCTTCTCTCTGATGGTCATATCCTGCTTGAGGGTGTACCTGGACTGGCGAAGACACTTGCAATCAAGACATTGTCACAGCTTATCAGCTCCGACTATAGCCGCATTCAGTTTACTCCTGATCTGTTGCCTGCCGATGTGGTGGGTACTCAGATTTATTCACAGAAAGACGAGGCTTTCCATGTAAAGCGCGGTCCTGTCTTTGCCAATTTCGTTTTGGCAGATGAGATTAACCGTGCTCCAGCCAAGGTGCAGAGTGCGCTGCTCGAAGCCATGCAGGAACATCAGGTTACCATTGGCGATGAAACTTTCAAACTGCCTAGTCCGTTCCTGGTAATGGCTACACAGAACCCTATTGAGCAGGAAGGAACCTATCAGTTGCCTGAAGCACAGGTAGACCGTTTCCTGCTGAAGGTAATCATCGATTATCCTACACTGGAAGAGGAGAAACTCATCATCCGCGAGAATATCCAGGGCGGACTTCCTGAGGTTACTCCTGTAACATCTGCCGAGGAGATTCTGAAGGCTCGCAAGATAGTAAACGAGGTTTATCTCGATGAGAAGATTGAGCAGTACATTGCTGATATTGTCTTCGCTTCTCGTTATCCAGAGCGTTACGGACTGGGCGAACTGAAAGACATGATTACCTTCGGCGGCAGTCCTCGTGCCAGCATTTCTCTTGCCAAGGCTGCCAGAGCCTATGCGTTTATCAAGCATCGCGGCTATGTGATTCCAGAAGATGTAAGAGCTGTAGCCCATGACGTAATGCGCCACCGTATCGGTCTTTCTTACGAGGCGGAGGCAAGCAATGTAACAAGCGAGGAAATCGTGAGCCGCATTATCAATAAGGTGGAAGTGCCTTGATTAAGTGAAGAGTGAAGAATTCGCTTGCTTCACTAATCATAAAGTTCAATGTTCAAAATTCAAAGTTCAAAGTAATAAGTTGGATACACAAGATATCTTAAAAAAGGTTCGGAAGATAGAAATCAAGACTCGCGGACTGAGTCAGAACATCTTCGCTGGTCAGTATCATTCTGCCTTCAAGGGTAGGGGAATGGCCTTTGCCGAGGTGCGCGAATATCAGTACGGCGATGATGTGAGAGACATCGACTGGAACGTGACCGCCCGCTTTCATAAACCTTATGTCAAGGTGTTTGAAGAGGAAAGGGAACTGATGGTGATGCTGCTCGTAGACGTCAGCGGGTCGCTCGATTTCGGTACGATGAAGCAGATGAAGCGCGATCTGGCTACTGAGATTGCTGCCACACTCGCCTTCAGTGCCATTCAGAACAATGACAAGATAGGTGTCATCTTCTTCTCTGACCGTATCGAGAAGTACATTCCGCCTAAGAAAGGAAGAAAGCATATTCTCTATATCATCAGGGAAATGCTCAACTTCCAGCCGCAAAGCCAGCGTACCGACATCGGTTGCGCCCTGGAATATTTCACCCGCGTGATGAAACGCCACTGCACGGCTTTCGTAATCAGCGACTTCTACGATCATAAGGATTTCCAGCATCAGCTGCAGATTGCCAACCAGAAGCATGATGTAGTAGCCATCCAGGTTTACGACCCGCGTGCCAAGGTGCTGCCTGACGTAGGACTGCTCAAGGTGATGGACGCAGAAACCGGACATGAAATGTATATTGATACAAGTTCGAAGAAACTGCGAATGGCCCATACCCAGCAATGGCTGATGCAGCAGGAGAATCTGAAAACCGACTTTGCCAAAAGCAAGGTCGACTGGACTTCGATTGCCACTAACGAGGACTTCTCGAAGGCGCTCCTGATGCTTTTCAAGCAGAGGGGCTGATAAACCGAAAGCTCAAAGTAAAGAAACTATGTTTAAAGTAAAGAATATCATATTGTCGCTCGCTCTTCTGGGGTGCTCAGGCTTAGCTCAAGCCCAGCAGGTAGAGCAACGCATCGACTCGCTGCAGATACTGATAGGACAGCAGACCGTGCTGCATCTGAAGGCTTCGGTCAAGCAGGGCGATAAGGTGCAACTGCCATCTTTCAAGCCGCAGCAGCAAATTACGCCGGGAGTGGAAGTGGTAGAGCAGAGTAAAGGCGACACTTCGCACATAGGCGACGACCGCATGGTGGTGAGCCGCGACTATACGCTGACTTCGTTTGATGAAAAGGTGTACGTGATTCCTGCGCTCAATGTGAAGGTAAACGGCAAGAACTGTCATGGCAACCAGCTTGCGCTGAAGGTGCTCACCGTGCCTGTAGATACGGTTCATCCCAACCAGTTCTATCCGCCTAAGGATGTTCAGGATAATCCTTTCTCCTGGAGCGAATGGAGTGCGATTTTTTGGTTGAGCCTATTGCTGTTAATCCTCTGTGGCGCATGGCTTTATCTGCGCAACAGACTGAAAAACAATAAGCCGATTATCACCCATATCCGCATCGTAAAACGTGTTCCGGCTCATGAAAAGGCGCTGAATCAAATCAACGTCATCAAGCAGCAGCACGTAGAGAATCAGGAAACACAGAAGGCTTACTACACCCAGCTTACCAATACGCTGAGAGAATATATCGTGAGCCGTTTCGGATTCAATGCGATGGAAATGACCAGTATGGAAATCATTGAACGTTTGCGCGAAGCAGGCGACCAGAAGATGATAGATGAACTGAAGGAACTCTTCCAGACTGCCGATCTCGTGAAGTTTGCCAAATATGAAACCCTGGTGAATGAGAATGATGCAAACCTGGTGAATGCCATCAACTTCATCGACCAGACCAAGACAGATGAGAAACCTACTGAAGAAAAGGTGGTTCCGCAGCTGACCAACGAAGAGCAGAAGACGCAATCTCAGCGCCGCCTCATCAAGTCGCTCCTTTGGATAGGAGCCATCGTAGGTCTGGCTCTGTTGGGTTACATCATTTACCAGTCAGCCATGCTGCTGATGTAAGGCAGGGTGTTCTTATGAAACGTTTCGCCGGGCAAAGCGGTTTATTCCGAAACTCTTTGCCTGGCTATAAATAGAAAAATATAGAAATGGAATTTGCAAGTAAAGGCTATTTTCTGTTGCTCCTGTTGCTGATACCTTATATATTATGGTATTTCCTCTACAGGAAGAAGAATGCGCCAACCATGCGCATGAGCGACACGAAAAAGTATCAATATGCTCCGAAGAGCCTGCGTGTGCGTCTCATCCATCTGCCAATGGTGCTGAGATGCATCTGTTTCGTGCTCATCGTCTGTGCGATGGCTCGTCCGCAGACGCATACGGCTTGGGACAACAAGACGGTAGAAGGCATTGACATTATGTTGGCGATGGACGTTTCCACCTCTATGCTTGCCGAAGATTTGAGACCGAACCGTATGGAAGCGGCTAAGGATGTGGCAACAGAATTCATCTCGGGAAGACCGAACGACAACATCGGTCTGACTATCTTTGCCGGTGAAGCCTTCACCCAGTGCCCGATGACAACCGATCATGCCAGTCTGTTGCGCCTCTTGCAGGCAACCCGTACGGATATTGCCGCCCGGGGACTGATTGACGATGGAACTGCAGTGGGAATGGGACTCGCCAATGCCGTGAGCCGCCTGAAGGATTCTAAGTCAAAATCGAAGGTTGTGATTCTTCTTACCGACGGCAGTAACAACATGGGTGAAATCTCGCCTATGACCGCAGCAGAGATTGCCAAGAGCTACGGAATCCGCGTTTACACCATCGGTGTAGGAACCAACAAGGTGGCTCCTTATCCAATGCCTGTGGCAGGAGGAGTACAGTACGTCAATATTCCGGTAGAGATAGATACGAAGACGCTGAGCGACATTGCGCAGACAACCGAGGGTAATTTCTATCGCGCAACGAACAATAACGAGCTGAAGAAGATTTACAGGGACATTGATAAACTGGAGAAAACCAAGTTTAATGTCAAGCATTTCGCTAAGCGATATGAAGCTTATCAGCCATTCGCCCTGGCAGCTCTCCTGGTATTGCTGATAGAAATCCTGCTCCGCATCACCTGGTTCAGAAGAATTCCGTAATCCGGATATTGAGACATTACTGATTATCGGAGATATTTCGCTATCTTTCGGAGATATTTTACCAGTTATCGGAGATATTTTACTGATTATCGGATAATCGAATAGAAGATATAATTAGAATAGAAAATGTTAAGATTTGAAGATCCTATATTTCTCTGGCTGTTGTGGATTATACCAGTACTGATTCTCATCAGACTGATAGGATGGAGAAGAAGAAAGGCTAAACTGAAGAAGCTCGGCGATCCGGAACTTCTGAAACAGCTCATGCCCAACATCTCCAAATATCGCCCTACAGTTAAGTTTGTGCTGATGCTTGCAGCCTTGGCGCTTCTTATCGTGATGGTAGCTCGCCCGCAGATGGGCAGCAAGATTTCTCACGATAAGCGACATGGTATTGAAACCATCATCTGCCTCGATATTTCAAATTCCATGCTCTGTCAGGACGTGGTTCCATCCCGTTTGGACAAGAGTAAGATGCTTATCGAAAATCTGGTCGACAACTTTAACAACGACAAGATAGGACTCATCGTCTTTGCAGGCGATGCTTTCGTGCAGTTGCCAATCACCACCGATTATGTTTCGGCAAAGATGTTTCTTCAGAACATTACCCCTGGTCTTATCCAGACCCAGGGAACCAATATCGGAGCAGCCATCGATTTGGCTTCCAAGAGTTTCACCCAGCAGGAGAATGTGGGCAGAGCCATCATCGTTATTACCGATGGCGAAAACCATGAGCCTGGCGCACAGGAGGCAGCGGCTGCTGCCAACAAGAAAGGAATCAATGTCTTTATCCTGGGCATAGGAAACACCAAGGGAGCGCCAATCCCTATGGGCGACGGCTCTTATCTGAAGGACAATGCGGGCAACACCGTAATGACCGCCCTGAATGAGCAGATGTGCAAGGAACTTGCCCAGGCTGGCAAGGGTCAGTACATTCATGTAGATAATACCAGCGATGCGGAAAGAGCATTGAATGATGATATTGCCAAATTGCAGAAAGGCGATGTAACGAGTGTGGTTTACAGCGCCTATGATGAACAGTTCCAGGCTGTAGGTATTCTTGTCATCCTGTTGCTTATCATCGAAATCTGTCTGCTTGAGGTAAAGAATCCTCTGCTCAGAAACATCAAGTTTTTTAAGAAAGACATCAAGAAGCCTTTCTGATAAACGTTTATACATTATTATATAATAAGAATGAGATATTTAAGATATATATTGGTTTTTGCCCTGATGGTGCTGGGCTTGGCGAAGGTGGGAGCACAGAACGACCGCAACTTCATCCGCCAGGGAAACCGCGCCTATCATAAACAGAAGTGGGCTGCAGCCGAAACGCAATATCGCAAGGCTATCTCCAAGAACCAGAAGAATGCGCAGGCTGTCTATAATCTGGGTTGCGCCCTGATGATGCAGCAGAAGGATTCGATGGCAATGATACAGTTTGAGAATGCTTCGAAACTGGAAACGAACAAGATGCGACGCTCCAGAAGTTACCATAACATGGGTGTGGTCATGCAGCAGCATCAGCAATATGCGCAGGCTATAGGATGTTATGAGAACGCCCTGCGCTGCAATCCGCAGGACAATGCAACCCGATATAATCTTGCCCTCTGCAAGAAACTGCTCAAGAACCAGAAGCAGAACAAGCAGAACGATAAGAATAACAAGGATAAAAACAAGGACAAGAACAAAGACAAGCAGAATAAGGATCAGAACAAAGATCAGAATAAAGACAAGAACAAGAACGATAAAAATAAGAACAACCAGAACAAGAACAATCAGCAGAATCAGAACAATCAGGACAAGATGAGCAAAGATAATGCTGAACAACTCTTGAACGCTGCCATCCAGCAGGAGAAGGATACGAAGCGCAAGATGCAGAAAGCGATGAGTCAGCCTCGCAGAAAGCAATATGAGAAAAACTGGTAAAAAGTAAAATAATACAACGAGCATAATATATTAAGAACATGAAACATATAGGTTGGTTTATTATTATATGGGCAATGCTTCTGGGCTTCAGTTTGCAGCTGAAAGCCCAGCATATCAGTGTGTCGGCACCAACACACGTGGCGGCGGGAGAAAACTTCCGTGTGGCCTATACCATCAATACACGAGATGTAGAGGAATTCCGACTGGGCGGAGTAGGAGAAGGACTTGAGGTAATCGCAGGTCCTTATACCTCATCGCAGTCCAGTTATCAGATGATCAATGGCCATACTTCCTCTTCATCGTCGGTAACCATTACCTATACGCTCTACGCAGCTAAGAACGGAACCTTTGGCATTGGTGCCTCTCATGCCATCGTAAATGGTAAGAAACTCTCTTCCCATCCGGTTAAGATTACGGTTTCTGGCCATGCTGCACGCAACAACGGCGCTCCTTCCATGCACGGACAGGATGATTATGATGAACCACGCATGCGAACTGCCGGATCAAGAATATCAGGCAGCGACCTCTTCATCAAGGTTACAGCCAACAAGCGACGCGTTCACGAACAGGAACCGGTGCTCCTTACCTATAAGGTTTACACGCAGGTAGACCTTACCCAACTGGAAGGCAAGATGCCTGACTTGAAGGGATTCCACAACCAGGAAGTTCCGCTGCCTCAGCAGAAGACCTTCCATACTGAAACCGTAAACGGCCGACCTTACCGATGCGTTACATGGAGTCAGTATGTCATGTATCCGCAGATGACGGGAAGCCTCACCATTCCAGCCATTACCTTCAAGGGAATCGTAGTTCAGCAGAACAGAAACGTTGACCCGATGGAAGCTTTCTTCAATGGTGGCTCCGGCTATGTTGAAGTAAAGAAAGATATTATAGCTCCTAGTGTGAAAATTCAGGTTGATCCATTGCCTCAGCGCCCTGCCAACTTCTCGGGCGGTGTAGGCAAATTCAACATTACTGCTTCCATCGACAAGAAGGAAGTAAAGGCTGGCGAACCTATCACCATTCGTGTAGTGGTAGGAGGAATCGGTAACCTGAAGTTGCTCAAGCAGCCTGTCATTACCTTCCCTAAGGATTTTGACAAGTACGATGCGAAGGTGACAGACAAGACCCGCCTTACAGCCAATGGAGTAGAAGGCAATATGATTTATGACTTCCTGGCTGTGCCTCGTAATCAGGGAAATTATACCATTCCTGCGGTAGAATTCACCTATTATGATACTTCGGCTAATAAGTATAAGACAATCAAGACCCAGCCGTTTACGCTGAACGTAGACAAGGGCGATGGAACTTCAGGCAATGAAACATCAGATTTCAGCAACAAGGATAAAGACATTCATGCGCTGAAACTGGGCAAGTCTAAGCTCCACGACATTGACGATATGTTCTACGGAAGCTTCGGCTACTGGACCAGTCTGCTGGTTCCGTTGGCAGCCTTCTTTGCCCTGCTCATCGTCTTCCGTCGCCGTGCTCTTGAGAATGCCGACCTTGTAAAGGTTCGTTCCAACAAGGCAAACAAGATAGCAACCAAGCGTCTGAAGAAGGCTCATCTGCTGATGCTCGGTGGCAAGCAGGAAGAATTCTACGATGAAGTGCTCCGTGCTTTGTGGGGCTATGTAAGCTACAAGCTCAACATGCCAGCCGAAAAGCTCTCACGTGAAAACATTCAGACTATGCTCGAAAAACATTGTGTAGATGAGAGAACTATAGAGAAGTTTACAACGGCTCTCGATGAATGTGAGTTTGAACGCTATGCGCCGGGCGACCCTGCGGGCAATATGAATCGTACATTCGAATCGGCAATGACTGCTATTATGAATATAGAAAATGCTATCAATGCAACGCGTAAGCAGCGCAAGAAGAGTGCAACAGGATATTCGTTCGTCATGATGATCATGGTGATGTTGGGCTGCTCGGTTTCTGCTGGAGCTGTTACCAAGAACAATGCTGATACGGAATATCAGAAAGGTAACTATCAGCAAGCCATACGCGACTATGAGGAAATATTGAACAACTATGGTGTTTCTGCCGAAGTTTACTATAACTTGGGTAATGCCTATTACCGTACAGACAATATTACCAAGGCTGTGCTCAATTATGAGCGTGCCCATCTGCTCTCGCCAGGCGATGAAGACATCAGCTTCAACCTGCAGTTTGCACGTAGCAAGACCATCGATAAGATTACTCCGGAAAGCGAAATGTTCTTCGTAACCTGGTGGAAGGCGCTGGTCAACTTTACGAGTGTTGACTGTTGGGCAAAGACAGGCATCATTGCCATCATCATGGCGCTGGTTCTGGTCTTGGTTTATCTCTTCGGTCCGCACATCGTGTTGCGCAAGATTGGTTTCTTCGGTGGAATCTTCTTCGTGGCAGTTTTCCTGCTGAGCAATCTCTTTGCTTACCAGCAGCGACAGATGCTCATTAACCGTACGGGAGCCATCATCATCGCTCCTTCTGTTAATGTGAAGAAGACTCCAGCCAAGACGAGTGCTGATCTCTTCCTACTGCATGAAGGAACCCGCGTTGATATTACCGATAAGGCGATGAAAGGCTGGCGCGGAATCAAGGTAGGAGACGGCAGAGAAGGTTGGATTGAAACCAAGGCTATAGAGGAAATCTGATTAAAATAAAAAGAATGGATTTTAGTAGGATACAAGATTTTGACATGCAGCTGTTGCATGTATTTAACGGCAGCGAGAATGTCTGGCTCGACCAGATGGCGATGGCGCTTACGTCGGGCTGGACATGGATTCCGCTTTATATCGTCCTCTTCGTTGTTGTGATAAGAAACAACGAGATGATGGGGCAGATTGCACTCGTGGTTGGGGGAGCGGTACTCTGTATCTTTCTGGCAGATGGACTGGTGGATGGAATCATCAAACCGCTGGCTGAAAGATGGCGACCTTCCAGCGACCCGATGTTCAAATATACGGTTCAAGTGGTTGACAATATGCGCCTCAAGAGCTTCAGCTTCTGTTCGGCTCATGCTGCCAATACGCTGTCGATAGCCATCTTCTTCTCGATGCTTATCCGCAGCAAGGTGGTTACGTGGACGCTGGTATTATGGTCGCTCGTAAATTGCTGGACCCGTCTTTACCTGGGTGTTCACTATCCGGTCGACATTCTTTGCGGTCTGGCTATTGGCGCTTTGGTAGGAGTTGTCGTTTATCTTATCTACATCAGAATGTATTACCGCATCTCCCCGAAGATCAAGTATATTTCCAACCAGTATACGAGTACGGGTTACGACTATGATGATGTAGATAAAATCATGACCGTAGTGATATTTACCCTTATCATGGTTGTGCTTTATGCCACCTGCCAGATGGCAAATCTTTAGTACAAGCATAAAAGTTTAAAATAGAAAGTTCAAAGTAAAAATAAATAATGGATACAAAACACATTAAGATTAGTGATTATAACTATGATTTACCGGATGAGCGCATCGCAAAATTCCCTATCGCCCAGCGCGACCACAGCAAGCTGCTGGTCTATAAGCACGGCGAGGTAAGCGATGATGTTTTCCATCATCTTCCTACATATCTCCCTCAAGGAGCCTTGATGATATTCAACAATACCAAGGTGATACAAGCGCGTCTGCACTTCCGCAAGGAAACAGGTGCGCTTATTGAGGTTTTCTTGATGGAGCCTGCAGAACCTACTGATTATGAACTCATGTTCCAGACTGCGGGACATTGTTCCTGGCTCTGCATGATTGGTAATCTGAAGAAATGGAAAGAGGGCAGCCTGAAACGCGATTTCGAAATCAAGGGCCATAAGCTTACCCTCAGCGCCACCATGCGACGCAGAGATGCGCTAGGCGCAGAGGCACAGGAAATGGTTGCCAAAGGCGGAGGAACCAACTATTGGGTTGACTTCGATTGGGACAATGATAAGGTGTCTTTCGCTGAGATTCTCGAAACAGTAGGCGAGTTGCCTATTCCTCCTTATCTCAACCGTAAGACAGAGGAAAGCGATAAGACCACCTATCAGACGGTTTATTCTAAAATCAAGGGAAGTGTGGCTGCTCCAACTGCCGGACTTCACTTTACCGATGCGGTTCTCAAGGATCTTGATGCCCATGGAATCGACCGCGAAGAAGTAACCCTGCATGTAGGAGCCGGCACTTTCAAACCGGTGAAGAGTCTTGAAATCGAAGGCCATCAGATGCATACGGAATACATTGTTGTTCATCGTCGCAGTCTGGAAAAACTCATCAAGCACGAGTGCCGGGTCATTGCCGTAGGAACCACCAGCGTCCGTACCATCGAGAGTCTCTATTACATGGGTGTTCATCTGCTGAAGCATCCTGAGGCAAATGAAGAAGATCTGCACGTAAAACAGTGGGATCCTTACGAGCTTTCTGAAGATGGCAATCTGGTAGATGGAATCACTCCGATGCAGGCTATCCAGGCAATCATCGATTATCTGAACCGCAACGGCTTGGAGGCTCTCCATTCCAGCACGCAGATTATCATTGCTCCTGGCTATCAGTATAAGATTGTGAAGATGCTGGTCACCAATTTCCATCAGCCTCAGAGCACACTCCTGCTCCTGGTGAGTGCTTTCCTCAAGGGCGACTGGAAGAAGGTTTACGATTATGCTCTTTCGCATGATTTCCGTTTCCTGAGCTATGGAGATTCATCCCTGCTCATTCCGTAAAAGGAGTTAGGAAAACTATCAATTATTCAAGTTTCGCAAGTGAACTCCACACGCCCTGAAAGGGCAGAAGCTCCTAGCCCAGGGCAACGCCCTGGGTAATTACGGACGCAAACCTGTCGCCCTGTAAGGGCAAAAGCTTTCAAGTACCAGGCAATTTACAAAGCTTTTGCCCTTACAGGGCGCATTGTTGACTGCCATTATACCCAGGGCGATGCCCTGGGCTAAGAGCTTTTGGGCCTTCAGCCCGTACTTGAACCACGTACGAAAGTTCAGTAAATTATTAATTGTAAATTATAAATTAAAAATAGATGATTTCAGTAGAAGGACTGAAAGTAGAGTTTGGCGTAAAGCCTCTCTTTCATGATGTAAGTTTCGTCATCAACGACCGCGACCGCATTGCCCTGGTGGGTAAGAATGGAGCGGGAAAATCTACGATGCTCAAGATTCTCTGCGGTTTGCAGAAACCTACTGATGGCGTTGTGGCTATTCCTAACGAAACCACTATCGGCTATCTGCCACAGGTGATGAAACTGCAGGACGATACGACCGTGAAAGAGGAAACCCGCAAGGCTTTCGCCCATAATACCGAGATGAAGGCGCGTCTGGACAAGATGCAGCAGGAAATGGCCGACCGCACCGACTATGAGAGCGAAAGCTATGCTCAGCTCGTAGAGAAGTTTACCCAGGAACATGAACGCTACATGATGATGGGTGGCGAAAACTATGAGGCTGAGATAGAGCGCACCTTGAGCGGTCTTGGCTTTACGCGCGATGATTTCGAGCGTCCAACCAAGGAGTTTTCCGGCGGTTGGCGTATGCGTATCGAACTTGCCAAGATTCTGTTGCAGAAGCCTGATGTCCTGCTCCTCGATGAGCCTACCAACCACCTTGACATTGAAAGTATCCAGTGGTTGGAGCAGTTCCTGGCGCAGAGTGCAAAGGCTGTGGTTCTGGTGAGCCACGACCGTGCTTTCATCAACAATGTAACTAACCGTACCCTCGAAATTACTTGCGGAAGGGTAGAAGATTATAAGGTGAAATACGATGAGTATGTTGTGTTGCGTGCAGAACGCCGCGAGCAGCAGCTCCGTGCCTACGAAAACCAGCAGAAGGAAATTGCCGACATCAAGGATTTCATCGAGCGGTTTCGCTACAAGCCTACCAAGGCGGTTCAGGTGCAGAGCAGAATCAAGCAGCTCGAGAAAATCGTGCCTATCGAGGTGGATGAGGTTGACAACAAGCAGATGCACCTTAAATTCCCTCCTTGTCTAAGAAGTGGCGATTATCCTATCATCTGCGATGAGGTGCGCAAGGATTACGGCGCACACACCGTCTTCGACCATGTTACCTTTACCATCAAGCGTGGCGAGAAGGTGGCTTTCGTGGGTAAGAACGGCGAGGGTAAGTCTACCCTGGTAAAATGTATCATGGGTGAGATTCCTTTCACCGGAACTCTCAAGATTGGTCATAATGTACAGATTGGTTATTTCGCCCAGAATCAGGCGCAGCTCTTGGATGAGAAGCTTACTATCTTCCAGACTATCGACAATGTGGCAACAGGCGAAATGCGTCTGAAGGTGAACGATCTCCTGGGCGCCTTCATGTTTGGCGGCGAGACTTCAGAGAAGTTTGTCAAGGTACTGAGTGGTGGCGAACGTAGCCGACTGGCGATGATCAAGCTCCTGCTCGAACCGGTGAATCTCCTCATTCTCGATGAGCCTACTAACCACCTCGACATGCAGTCGAAGGATGTGCTGAAAGAAGCCATCAAGGCTTTCGATGGAACAGCTATCATCGTGAGCCACGACCGTGAATTCCTCGATGGTCTGGTTGATAAGGTCTATGAGTTTGGCGGCGGCAAGGTTCGTGAGCATCTCGGTGGCATTTACGATTATCTCCGTGCCCATAATGCCGAAAACATCAATCAGGCTCTTGCCAACCAGAGCATGGCTTCTGCCGGTTCGCCTTCTGCCAATACTTCCGGCTCTTCTGTCGCATCAGGTTCTATAGCCGACAGTCTTGCCTCAGCCACATCCGGCAAGCAGAGCTACGCAGAACATAAGGAACAGCAGAAGAAGATCCGTAAGGCTGAGAAAGCCGTGAAGGAATGTGAGGCGAAGATTGAGAAACTGGAAGCGAGAAAGAAGGAGATTGATGAACTCCTGATGAAACCGGAAAATGCAACCAACATGGAACTCGTTACCGAATACACAGAACTCATGAAGAGTCTCGATGAGGAGAACGAGCGCTGGATGCTCCTTTCGGAAGAACTGGAAGAAGTTTCGAAATAATAGTAACTTTAATATAAAAAGAGAAGAAAATGAAAATGAAGATGATCTTACCGATGATGCTGATCGCAGCTCTGCCATTAGGCGCTGACGCTCAGAACAAATCGGGTCTTGTCATGAGCAATCTCGACAAGACAGTGAAGCCAGCAGACAGTTTCTATCAGTTTGCTACAGGCGGATGGCAGAAGAACAATCCTCTTCCTGCCGCTTACAGCCGTTATGGCAGTTTTGACCAGCTTGCTGAGAACAACAACAAGCGCATCAACGCCATTCTTTCTGAACTCCAGAAGAAGACTTACAAGGCTGGAACCATCGAGCAGAAATTATCAGATTTCTACAAGCTCTCAATGGATGTTGACAGCCGCAACAAGGCTGGAATTGCTCCTGTTAAGCCTCTGATGGATGAGATTGAAGCTGCCAAGACCAAGGACGAACTTCAGAAGCTCCAGGTTAAGTATGCCTGGATGGGTCTCGGCTTGAGCTATGGCGCAGGTTTCGCTGCCGATGAGAAGAATGTAACCATGAACATCTACAACCTGATGCAGGGCGGTCTTACTCTCGGTGCCAAGGATTATTACCTCAACAACGATGCTGCAACCGTAGCCATCCGTGAGGCTTATAAGACTTACCTCAACAAGATGTTCCAGCTCTACGGCTTCTCTGCCGATGAGGCTGCAAAGAAGGCTTCTGCCGTATTCCTTCACGAAACAACGCTCGCTACTTTCTCTAAGAGCCGCACCGAACTTCGTGATCCTCAGGCAAACTACAACAAGATGACCTTGGCTGAATTCAAGGAGAATTATCCTAACATTCCTCTTGAGGCACTTGCCAATGGCGAGGGAATCAAGAGCGAATATCTCAAGGAGATGATCGTAGGTCAGCCTGCTTTCTTCGCCGGTTATGACAAGGTGGCTGCTGCTGAGTGTGCAGGCACATTGAAGGCTCTGATGGAGTGGGACATCATCAAGAGTTCTGCTTCTTACCTCAGCGATGAGATTCGCGAAGCCCGTTTCGAATTCTTCGGCAAGACTATGAGTGGCCGCAAGGAGGATTATCCTCTGTGGAAGCGTGCTACTGCTCAGGTAGAGGCTCAGTTGGGTGAGGCGCTCGGCCGCATCTACTGCAAGCGCTATTTCCCAGAAAGCTCTAAGAAGATGATGGAGACCCTCGTGAAGAATCTTCAGATCAGTCTCGGTCAGCGTATCGATGCTCAGACCTGGATGAGCGATGCTACAAAGAAAGCTGCTCACAACAAGCTCGACAAGTTCTATGTAAAGATTGGTTATCCTAACAAGTGGACTGATTTCAGCAAGCTCAGCATCGACCCATCTAAGAGCTATTATGAGAACGTTTTGGCTTGCCGCAAGTTTGCCAACGATAAGGAGATTGCAGAGAAGGCAGGTAAGCCTGTAGATAAGGATGAGTGGTTCATGACTCCTCAGACCGTGAATGCTTACTATAATCCTACTACCAATGAAATCTGCTTCCCAGCTGGTATTCTCCAGTATCCGTTCTTTGACGCTAAGGCTGATGCTGCGTTCAACTATGGTGCTATCGGCGTAGTTATCGGTCATGAGATGACTCATGGATTCGATGATCAGGGTCGTCAGTATGATGCTAGCGGTAATCTGAAGGACTGGTGGACAGCTGAAGATGCAGAAGGTTTCAACAAGCGTGCTGATATGTATGCTGATTTCTTCAGCAACATCAAGGTTTTGCCTGATCTGAATGCCAACGGCCGTTTCACCCTCGGTGAGAACCTTGCCGACCATGGTGGTTTGATGGTTTCATACAATGCCTTCAAGAATGCTACAGCCAAGAAGCCATTGAAGAACAAGGATGGTTTCACTCCTGAACAGCGTTTCTTCCTCGCCTATGCAGGCGTTTGGGGTCAGAACATTACTGATAAGGAAATCCGCAACCGCGTAAAGGATGATCCTCATTCTCTCGGCAAGTGGCGTGTTGATGGTGCGCTTCCTCACATCGATGCATGGTATGAGGCATTTGGTGTAAAGCAGGGCGACAAGCTGTTCATTCCTAAGAACCAGCGCCTGGAGCTTTGGTAATTCCCAGAAGGAAATTTTTCCGAATAGGATTTTTCGGGATTTTTTTCCTGAATAGATAAAAATAAAGTCCTGATGTTTCGTATGTTTGAAACATCAGGACTTTTTTTATGCTTTATTTTTTATAAAGAAACAATAGAATAGGGGTTATTGCTTCTTCTCCAGTTCCTGAAGATTTTCCATCTTCTTCGATTCCAGAAATTCGTAAATACCGCAGAGATGTTCTCGGACGCGACCATGACCGAATTCATAAACCTTGCTGACAAGACCATCTAGGAAATCACGATCGTGACTAACCACGATGAGCGTTCCGTCGAAATCAAGAAGTGCCTGCTTCAGCACATCCTTGGTCTTCAGGTCGAGGTGGTTGGTAGGCTCATCGAGAATCAGCAGGTTCACCGGCTCCAACAGCAGTTTGAGAATGGCAAGACGGGTGCGTTCACCTCCCGACAAAACTTTCACCTTCTTGGTAGAATCCTCTCCGCCAAACATGAAGGCTCCGAGCAAATCGCGTATCTTGTTTCTGATTTCACCCTTGGCAACATCATCAATCGTCTGGAATACGGTGAGTTCGCCATCGAGCAGAGAAGCCTGATTCTGGGCGAAATAACCTATCTGCACATTATGTCCCAATTCCAATTTTCCTTCGTTCTGGAGCTGGCCCATAATACATTTCACGAGCGTTGACTTACCCTCGCCGTTTCTTCCCACGAAGGCAATCTTGTCGCCTCTTTCTACGGTAAGATTCACGCCGCTAAAAATCTTCTTGTCATCAAACGACATCGCCACATCGCTCATCTGAACCGGATAAGCACCGCTTCTTGGGCTCGGCGGGAACTTGAGTCGGAGGCGACTTGTATCTTCTTCATCCACTTCGATAAGTTCCAGTTTCTCGAGCATCTTCACGCGGCTCTGCACCTGGAAGGTTTTAGAATAAGTGCCTTTGAAGCGTTCTATAAAGTCCTTGGTTTCAGCAATCATCTTCTGTTGTTCCTCATATTTCTTCATCTGCTGTTCGCGGCGTTCCTTGCGCAGTTCCAGATATTGGCTGTAGGTAGCTTTGTAATCGTAGATTCTGCCCATGGTCACTTCGATGGTTCTGGTTGTAATGTCGTCAACGAATTTTCGGTCGTGGCTGATGACAACTACCGCTTTCGAACTGTTGATGATGAAGTCTTCGAGCCAGCCGATAGATTCGATGTCGAGATGGTTGGTTGGCTCATCGAGCAGCAGCACGTCAGGCGATTTCAAGAGCAGTTTTGCCAACTCTATTCTCATTCTCCATCCTCCCGAAAACTCGCTGGTAGGGCGGTTGAAATCGGAGCGTTCAAAACCGAGACCTAGCAGCGTCTTCTCTACATCTTCCTCGAAATGAGTCATGTCGATGGCGTAGAATTTCTCAGACAGAGAAGATACTTTCTCGATGAGCTGCATGTAGTCATCGCTGTCGTAGTCGGTACGGGTAGTGAGCTCGTTGTTGATGCGGTCAATCTCAGCCTGCATCTCGTGCAGATGGGCGAACGCCTGGCAGGTTTCCTCGAATACGGTTCTGCCGTCTTCGGTCATCAGATGCTGAGGCAGATAGGCGATGACGCAATCCTTGGGAGCGGAAACGGTGCCACGAGTAGCTTTTCTCACACCGGCGATAATCTTGAGCAATGTGCTCTTTCCTGCGCCATTCTTTCCCATCAGGGCTATACGGTCCTTCTCGTTGATCTGGAAGGAAATGTCTTTGAATAGGGTGGTGCCGCCAAATTCTACGGTCAATCCATCAACTGTAATCATATTATTTTCTTCTTGTTCCAATTTTTGTTTCTTTAAGCAACTCCCCGGAATGCCCTGTTCCTGCCGTTTTCGGGTCTTCATTGATGACCAGCGCCTGCCATCATTTATGACCCGTGTTGGTCTTAATAGAAGACCCGAGCAAGGCACA
The DNA here is from genome assembly GCA_021635485.1 of Segatella copri. Classification (GTDB taxonomy): domain Bacteria; phylum Bacteroidota; class Bacteroidia; order Bacteroidales; family Bacteroidaceae; genus Prevotella; species Prevotella copri_P. The sequence goes on from JAJWOH010000015.1 coordinate 24,768, forward strand.
AAAGGCTGTTCTTTCGATTGCCGGTGCAAAGATACAACATTTTTGGGCAGAATGCAAGCTTTTACCCTGACTTTCTTTCGGAGAAGTAGTGTAAGTGATTGATTGATACTGATTTCTATTGGCTTTTTAGCTGAACTTTATTACAGGCTAACGTAAATGGGGGTGAATGGGGGCATTGAGAACCAGAGTGGCAAGCGGTCATTTTCGGTCATGGTCATTTTCGGTCATTTTCAAAAAAGAGTTTGGTCATTTTGAGCTATAGTAAATATAAATATTATTTATATTATACTATAGGTGACCATTTTCTCCCCCGAAATAAAAATGACCGAAAATGACCATGACCGGAAATGACCGGATTATAATATTTGAGACTATGTGAAATGATGAAAGGTGAGATATGCTAAAGTGTTAATTGTTAGCACGATACGGAATTTATATATAGAATTACTTCAATAGCATTGGTGTAACCTAATCTATATCTGTCTCTATATGATTATGCCTTATTCGTACTCTAATGTCCTCTATTTACCTTTTGTTTCGGTCAAAAATATCTAAAATCGAAAGGGTTTTGAAGTCCGAGGATGGGCATTATTCACCCTTTGTAGAGGAGGTAAAACACCTTTCTAACCCTCATATTTTGCGTTTTTCATTCGAAAAATCACTAAAAAGCACTGATTTTTGCCTCTTTTGGTTTCTGTTTTGGGTAGGTAAGGATAATTTACATTACTCAGACTGATTGCGTTTCTTGCTCCGTTTCTTTTAGCGGATTAAAAATCCGTAATTGTTCGATCTGTACGGTTGAAATTACCCAATACGCCCTGGGCTAAGAGCTTTTGGGCTTTCAGCCCGTCTTATACCACATCTGAATATTCTGTTTTCTTTACAAAACAATTCTGAATTGCCCCTAATGAACCCAATCTCAAAATCACGATTTTTCCCTATGTTTCATCACTTATTTCAAATTTTTACATGAATATGGAGCATTTTTAAACAAAAAAGACCTTGATTGCAGAACGCAACCAAGGTCTTCGGAGATGATATATTTAACCTATTGAAATCTCGCTAGATTAGATCTGCTCGCTCCAGTCCTCCTGGCTCTTACGAACGTAAGTCTGGTAACGGAGCTTAGCCATCTTCTCTGCCTGAGAGAAGAGCTCATCAGCCTCCTTAGGGAATGCCTTCTGTACAGAGAGGTAACGAACCTCACCGAGCAAGAAGTCGCGGAAGTTCTCCCAGTTAGGAGCCTTTGAGTCGAGTGTGAATGGGTTCTTACCCTCATCAGCCAACAGTGGGTTGTAACGCCACAAGTGCCAGTAACCGCACTCAACAGCCAACTCTTCCTCGTGCTGTGAACGACCCATACCGCCCTTACGCTTCAAACCGTGGTTGATACATGGTGCGTAAGCGATGATGAGTGATGGACCTGGATAAGCCTCAGCCTCACGGATAGCCTTCAATGTCTGAGCATTGTCAGCACCCATAGCTACCTGAGCTACGTAGATGTAACCGTATGTAGTCTGCATCAAACCGAGATCCTTCTTACGGATACGCTTACCCTGAGCAGCGAACTGTGCGATAGCACCGAGTGGAGTAGACTTAGAAGACTGACCACCAGTGTTAGAGTAAACCTCAGTATCGAGTACCAAGATGTTAACATCCTCACCAGAAGCCAATACGTGGTCGAGACCACCGTAACCGATATCATAAGAAGCACCGTCACCACCGATGATCCACTGTGAACGCTTAACGAGGTAGTGATCCAAAGTTTTGAGCTCCTTGCAGATAGGGCAACCCTTCTCAGCGCCGGCAGCGATGAGAGGCTTCAACTCTGCAGCAGCCTCCTTAGAACCCTCAGAATCGTTCATGTTAGCCATCCACTTGTCAGCAGCAGCTACGAACTCAGCAGGAACATGCTCCTGAGCCTTAGCCTCTTCGAGCAAGTGAGCGATGCGCTCCTTCATCTTCTTGTTACCCATTACCATACCGAGACCGAACTCACAGAAGTCCTCGAACAAAGAGTTATCGAATGCAGGACCCTGACCCTTAGCGTTCTTTGTATATGGAGTAGATGGGATAGAAGCTGAGTAGATAGAAGAACAACCAGTAGCGTTAGCAATCATCTGACGATCACCGAAGAGCTGAGAAATCAACTTAACGTATGGAGTCTCACCACAACCAGAGCAAGCACCAGAGAACTCGAACAATGGCTGAGCGAACTGAGAGTTCTTAGGGCTCTGCTTGATGTCTACGAGATCCTGCTTAGAAGCTACCTTGTGTACGAGGTACTCCCAGTTAGCTGCTTCCTTGACCATATCCTCTGCGTCTACGTTGAATGGAACCATTGTCAACGCCTTCTCACCCTTCTTACCTGGGCAGACGTCAGCACAGTTACCACAACCAAGACAGTCGAGTACTGAAGTCTCGATGCGGAAATGCATTCCAGCCAAAGCCTTAGGTGCCTTCACATCCTGAGTCTGGAGACCCTCGATGCCTGCGAGCTCCTCATCGGTCAATACGAATGGACGGATAGCTGCGTGAGGACAAACGAATGAACACTTGTTACACTGGATACAGTTCTCTACATTCCATACTGGTACGAATGCCTCAACACCACGCTTCTCGAATGCTGCAGTACCGTTCTGCCATGTACCGTCAACTGTGTTGTGCTTAACGAAGTCAGAAACCTTCAAGAGGTCACCTGCCTGGCCGTTGATAGGACGAACGAGCTCCTTAACGAATGCTGGAGCGTTATCCTCCTTAGCCTCATCGTCAGCGAGGTTAGCCCAAGCTGGATCTACTGTCAACTGCTTGTACTCACCACCGCGGTCAACAGCGCCGAAGTTCTTGTCAACAACGTCCTGACCCTTCTTAGAGTAAGACTTAACGATGAATGCCTTCATCTGCTCTACAGCGAGATCCAAAGGAATAACCTTTGTGATACGGAAGAATGCAGACTGGAGGATGGTGTTGGTACGGTTACCGAGACCAATCTCCTGAGCAATCTTAGTTGCGTTGATATAGTAAACAGTGATGTTGTTCTGAGCGAAGTAACGCTTTACCTTGTTAGGGATGAAGTTAACCAACTCCTCACCGTCGAAGATAGTGTTCAACAGGAAGAAACCATTCTTACGCAAACCACGTGTTACATCGTACATGTGGAGGTAAGCCTGTACGTGGCAAGCTACGAAGTTAGGAGTATTTACCTGATAAGCACTGTGGATAGGGCTGTCGCCGAAACGCAAGTGAGAGCAGGTGAAACCACCAGACTTCTTAGAGTCGTAAGAGAAGTATGCCTGGCAATACTTGTTGGTATTGTTACCGATAATCTGAACTGAGTTCTTGTTAGCACCAACAGTACCGTCAGCACCCAAACCGTAGAACTTAGCCTCGAACAAATCGTCACCACCCATTGGGATTTCCTCCTCTTCTGGGAGAGAAGTGAATGTAACGTCATCAACGATACCTACAGTGAAGTGGTTCTTTGGCTGTGGCAACTCGAGGTTCTTGAATACAGCAACAATCTTAGCTGGAGTTGTATCAGAAGAACCGAGACCGTAGCGACCGCCAACGATCAATGGCTTGCGCTCGTCGTCGTAGAGAGCTGACTTAACGTCGAGGTACAATGGCTCACCCTCTGCACCTGGCTCCTTAGTACGGTCGAGAACAGCGATACGCTTAACTGTAGCTGGGATAGTCTTCTTCAAGAAGTCAACAGAGAATGGACGGAAGAGGTGAACTGCAACCATACCAACCTTCTTGCCCTGCTTGTTCAAGTAGTCGATAGCCTCGCGAGCTGGCTCTGTAGCAGAACCCATCAGGATGATGATGTTCTCAGCATCCTCAGCACCATAGTAGTTGAAGAGGTGATACTCACGGCCAGTAATCTTAGTCATCTCCTGGCAGTACTTCTCTACTACCTCAGGGATTGCATCGTAGTAAGTGTTGCAAGCCTCACGGTGAGTGAAGAATGTCTCTGGGTTCTCAGCAGTACCGCGAGTAACAGGACGCTCAGGAGTCAAAGCACGGTTACGGAAGTCCTCGATGAACTCTTCCTTAACCAATGGACGGATGTCTTCCATATCCATCTCCTCGATCTTGTGGTACTCGTGAGAAGTACGGAAACCGTCGAAGAAGTTAATGAAAGGAACCTTTGTCTCCAATGTAGCCAAGTGAGGAACTGCAGAGAGGTCCATAACCTCCTGAACAGAACCTGAGCAGAACATAGCGAAACCTGTCTGGCGGCAAGCCATTACGTCCTGGTGGTCACCGAAGATACAAAGTGAGTGAGAAGCCAATGTACGAGCTGATACGTTGAACACGCAAGGGAGCAACTCACCAGCAATCTTGTACATGTTAGGAATCATCAGCAACAAACCCTGAGAAGCAGTGTAAGTTGAAGTCAAGGCACCTGCCTGGAGAGAACCGTGAACTGCACCTGCAGCACCAGCCTCTGATTCCATTTCCTGGATAGAAACTCGCTGACCGAAAAGGTTCTTACGACCTTTGGCAGCCCATTCATCTACATGCTCCGCCATTGGTGATGATGGAGTAATAGGGTAGATAGCAGCAACCTCAGTAAACATGTAGCTTACGTGTGCGGCAGCTGTGTTACCATCACAAGTGATAAATTTTTTCTCTTTAGCCATTTTACTTTTAGATAAAATATTAAAAATGTTTTGTATTTAATTCATTCTTATTCTAACTTATTCTAATGTTGAGTGTTGAATGTTGAGTGTTGAGTTAGGCTTGCGCCCTTATGTGTCTTCATGCTGATGCCGTTAGGCAATTCAACATTCAACACTCCACATTCAACATTCCTTAATAAATGTTGAGTGTTGAGTTAGGCTTGCGCCCTTATGTGTCTTCATGCTGATGCCGTTAGGCAATTCAACATTCAACACTCCACATTCAACATTCCCTAATATAGGAAACCCAGAAGCCATAACGGAATCCTGTTGTCCTTGCCTACCTCGGTATTGTATCGGGCGTAGATGATGTCGGGATTGTTGCGCACCTTGTTTGGAGATTGCGCATCGCAGATTCTGAACTTCTTCTCACCATCTACAATGAAGTAGTGGTCCTTGCCGGTCTGGCTTACCTTGTGGTCTTTCCAGACCGAGTTGACGAAGAATGTTTCCATCACCTCCTGCTTGTCTATCTTGATAGGATAGATGGCGTACATCAGGTTGGAGTTGTGCATCATCACCTTGGATGGTTTCTTTGGGAACTCCTGCCCGGTAGGGTAAATCATGTTGATGAGTCGCGCATCAGCAAGATACTTGATGTAGTTCATTACCGTAGCTCTGCTGGTGTTGATCTCTTCGGCAAGCTGGCTCACGTTGGGAGCCTTGGCACCTTCTACAGCTAGCTGATAGAAGAGCCGCTTGATCTTGGTGAGATATTTCAGTTCGATTTGCTTGATGAGGAGGATGTCTACCTCGGTCATCATGTTCATTGTCTTTAGTAGATTCTCTGTGAAGTTGCGGTTCTCCAGGAAGAATGGATAGAATCCATGATGCAAGTAGTCCTGGAAGTATTTCATCGGGCTCACCTTGGGCAGTATCTGCTTGATGATGTGCTCGTGATTGCGCAAGATTTCATCGAGTGTATATGGCTGGAAACTGTTGCCAGTCTGCAGGTTGATAAACTCTCTGAAAGAGAAGCCTCGCAAATTATAGCTTTTCACGATTCCATTGAGCTCAGGATTCTCTTCCTTCAGTCTCATCACGCTGGAACCTGTGAACACGATTCTTAACTCTGGATAGAGGTCGTAGCATTTGCGCAGTTCCTTGCTCCAGTCCGACTGCTTGAAGACCTGGTCGATGAGAAGGGTTCTGCCGCCGTGGCGAACAAAGTCACCTGCAAAATCTGCGATTCCTCTGCTTTGAAAATAGAAATTGTTCATATTCACATACAGGCACTTGCGGTCTGTAGGGCCAAAGTGCTCCTTGGCATATTGAAGGAGGAATGTAGACTTTCCTACACCGCGTGTTCCCTTTATGCCAATCAAACGGTCGCTCCAGTCGATTTCGTCCATCAGAGTGCGTCTTACTGGTGCGTCCGTATGCTCTACGAGGTATGTATGTGTTCTGAAGAATGCTTCTTCCATGAGTTTATATCGTTTCTAATTGTTTTTACGATGCAAAGGTAATTAAATATTTCTAATTTGCAAACTCTAGATAGCAAAAAGTAACTTTTTTTTCATTATTTAGCACTTGTCTAAGTAAAAATGGGGATTTTCTGCCCTTTTTTGCACTTTTCTTTATATCTTTGCACCATGAAGTTACATATTTTCAATCCAGAACATGATTTGGCTTTGGCTGCAAATCTGAAACAGTTCACCGCGCCTCATGCGGGTAGACAACTTAGAAGTGATCTTGCTTTCATTCCGGCTCTTTGGGCGGAAGAGGGCGACCTCGTACTTGTGGATGATATTGATTTTGCGAAGAACAGGGTGCGCCATTTTGGGGCTGAACTGAACAGCAAGGTTGAGTTTATCACCAAGCCTCAGCTGAAGCATCTGATCAAGACTGAATTTCTGGACAGTGTTCATCCCTGGGGATGGAACCTGTCGCTGAAAGGTGAGTTGGAGCGTTTGGGAATTCCGGAGATTATGTTGCCGACTGATGCTGTATTAAATAAGGTACGCGAGGTGAGCAGCAGGCAATGGGCTGCCCTTCATCTGCAGCGTGGCGTGGAATATGTTACTGAAACGGCCCGTGTCAAAGAACTCATTCTTCAGCACGGCAAAGCTGTTGTCAAGGCTCCCTGGAGCAGCAGCGGGAGGGGAGTGAAATATGTGAGTGCTGAGGATTTCAAGACAGCCGGAGATTATCCTACCTTCGAAAGATGGGTGGCAAACATGATTTATCATCAGGGCGGCGTAACCGTAGAACCCCTATATAATAAGGTGAGAGATTTCGCCATGGAGTTTGAAATGAAAGATGGCAAGGCGCTCTATCGCGGTCTTTCGCTCTTCGATACGATCAAGAATGCCTATTCGGGCAATGTGCTCTGCTCTGAAGCTGATAAGGTGGAAATGATGAAACCGCTCATAAGCGAGGCTCAGTTTGCCGGAATCAGACAGCGCATCATTGAGGTAATGGAGCCGGCGCTGAAGGAAATTTACAGTGGTCCGTTCGGCGTTGACATGATGATCTGCACGAAAGGGGAGAAGGATGAATTCTGCGAGGCTGTGCTGAATCAGGAAGGTGAGGACGTAAACAGAACCGGTCTGGGCGTGGTTCCTTGCATCGAAATCAATCTGCGCAGAACAATGGGGCATGTGGCAATCGATCTCTACGAACATCTTGTGGCTAATTCGAGCGATGAGATGAAGACCAACAGGACGAACATCATGCGCGTGGAATATGATGGAAACAGATATCATCTCAGAATAAGGCCTGGCAGACCTTCGGAAGAGGCACCGCTGCATTGATTTTTTTTGTAAAGAACATAGATGTTTTTGTTAAGAAATAGTAAAATCGGCTTTTCCCGTGCAAGGATTAGCCGATTTTTCATTTTATCTTCAGAACTCACGATTCAGATTCCGATTCGGGAAATGCCTTTTAAAGAGAAACAGTCCCTATGGGTTCAGGAGCGTTGAGTCATTAAAATGAACTAATAAATTAGAGAAATATGAACAAGAAAGTATTTAGTGCAGCTATTTTAGCTTCAGCTGCAATGGCAATGACTTCTTGCAGCACTAGCAAGAATGCACAGAATGAGAGCGTAACAAAAGCAGAGAAGATAACAGAGGCAGAGGCTGCCCGTCCGTCGGCAGATGAGGAAATGGACGAGGGCTATCTTGTCCTCTCAGAGGCTCAGCAGAACATCGTGAAGAAGAATAATGATTTCGCTTTCAAACTCTATCAGCAGATCAGCGGTATGGATTCAGAGGTGGTTTCGCCAATGAGCATCGCCTATCTGATGGGAATGCTTGCAAATGGTGCCGACGGCATGACTCAGCAGGAGATTCTGAAGGCAATCGGTTGCGAGGGCGTGAGCGTGAAGGAACTCAACGACTGTTATAAGGCGCTGATGCTTTCGGCTGGCAAGCTCGACAAGCAGACAACCGTAAACATTGCCAATTTTATCGCTATCAACATGAATTTCAGACTGAACAGCGATTTCGCTCACACCGTGGCCGATTCTTATCAGGCTGGCGTTGAGAGCATGGACTTTACCAATTCTAAATCTGCCGCTCGCATTAATGACTGGTGCAAGAAGCAGACTAAAGGCATGATTCCTAGCATCATCGACCAGGTAGAGCCTGCAGCCGTTTCTTACCTTCTGAATGCTATTTACTTTAACGGAACCTGGCAGGAGAAGTTTGATGCGAAGAACACCCGACTTGAGAACTTCAGCGGTTACACCCGCGATATTAAGAAGGTGAACATGATGCACCAGAACAAGAAGTTTGCCTATACTGAAAATGATATGTTGCAGGCTGTAGAGCTGCCATACGGAAATGGAAGTTATCAGATGACCGTTCTTCTTCCTAAGGCTGGCAAGAGCATCAACGAGGTGATAAAGGAGATGAATGCAGATAAACTCCAGAAGTTGAGTAATGACATGGACCGTTGTCAGGTGGATTTAAAATTTCCTAAGTTTACTACCGAGATGGACCTGTCGCTCAACCAGATTATCAGTAAATTGGGCGCTCCAAGCATCTTCCAGCCAGGCACGGCAGATTTCAGCCGTTTTGCCAATGGCAGCTTCTACGTATCGAAGATGTTGCAGAAGGCAAAGATTGAGGTAAGCGAGCGTGGAACCAAGGCTGCTGCCGTAACAGCTGCTGTGATGCTGACCTCACTGGGTCCTAACGAGATGAAGCGTGTAGAATTTCATGCCAACCGCCCATTCGTTTATTTCATTACCGAACGTAACAGTGGCGCCATTCTCTTCATGGGTCAGTTCCTTGGAGAATAATAACAGAGAATTTGCAGGTTCTTAAAACTAGAAAAGCGAAAGCCAAGTCCGTAATCCGGAATCTGGCTTTCGCTTTTTATTTCGCTTAATTCACTTATTTACTCCTGAAACTTTTCAATGAACTCATCCTCAGTAATGATTGGAATATTGAGTTCATGGGCTTTCTTGTTCTTCGAACTCTGCGAAGCTGCATCGTTGTTAATCAGGAAGTTAGTACTCTTGCTCACGCTTCCCGTAACCTTGCCGCCCTGGCTTTCAATGTAAGCTTTCAGCTCGTTGCGGTTCTTGTAATGATGCACATCTCCGGTTACGACGAAAGTCAGTCCCTGGCATTTATTTCCCGTTTCTACAGGCTCCTGCTCCTCGATAATCAGCTCGGACATCAGATTCTGCACATGCTGGAAATGAATATCGTCCTTGAACCAGGCGATAAACTTGGCACTCTTTTCCGGTCCAATGCCATCGATGCTTGCAAACTCATCGTCAAACATGCTTAGGCGCGCCGTTTCTATCAGTTCCTTCACCTTGTAACGGCTGAGCAGCTTTTTAGCTACATCGCCGCCGCAGAGCGGAATATTCAAGGCGTAGAGCAGATGGCGGCCGTCAGTATGACGGCTTTTCTCCACGCTCTCCAGAAGGTTGCTTACGCTCTTCTTTCCGAATCCTTCGAAACAGGAAATCTCGAACGCGTAATTCTTCAGTTTGTAGAAATCAGCATATTCTCTGATAAAACCATGATTGATGAATTTCCAGACAGTCTGTTCAGAGATTCCATCAATATTGATTCCTTCCTTGCTGACGAAACGGGCAAATTTCTTAAGCTGTTTGGCTGGGCAGGCTGCATTGGTGCAATGGAGCGTCTTGGTGCCACTCTCGCTCTCGCGCACTACGGCTGGCGCATGGCAGACCGGACATTCGTCGGGAATGACAAAGGTTCCCACCACATCAGTAATATTGATTACCTTCGGGATAATCTTGTTGGCCTTGATTACCTGCAGTCTGGTTCCCTTGTCGCCAATGCCCAGACGCTCACATTCGCTAACATTGCAGAGTGAGGCGCGCTGCACGGTGGTTCCTTCCAGTTCTACCGGTTTGAAAACAGCTACAGGCGTGATGGTGCTGGCTGCGCACGACCATTCGATGTGTTCGAGTACGGTGTCAGCATGTTCGTCTTGCCATTTAAAGGCAAATCCTGCTCTCGTAGCGTGATGGCCTGTAACCGAACCGGTAGCAGCATAAACCGTATCATCGTAGCAAATTACCAATCCGTCTACCGGGAAAGGATTCTTCTTGCTTGTTACCTTCTCCGTAAACTTGTCTATTTCCAGCTGGATATTTTCTGTGGTAGGGTGGTCAATACGCTCTCGTTCTACAGGATACATTCCCAGGTCTTTCAGCATCTGCATGCGTTCTCCCCATGAGGTAAGTTCTTGCTCAGTATAAACCAGAGTGAACGGAATCCACTGGATGTGGCGCTGCTTCACCTCTTCAATATCCTTCAGTGTGAGTGAGCCGGAAGCGAGATTTCGCGGATTGGCGTAATCGCCTTCGCTTTCGATGATGAACTGTTCGAAATCAGCATACGAAATGACGGCTTCTCCTCTTACTACAAGATGTCCTTTTTCAGAAATCGTAGCAGGAATGCCTGAAATGGCTGGAGCCAAGTGGGTGATGTTTGTGCCGATGTGTCCGTTTCCGCGGGTAACGATTTTGGTGAGTTTTCCGCCGTCATAGGTTACTACGAGGGTCAGTCCGTCCAGTTTCCATGAAATCCAGATAGGGCGGTCTTCTGCCCATTTTACAAGATCACTTACCTGTTTGGTCTTTGCCAGAGAGAGGGCGGCAAATTCATGCTCCTCTTTCTTTCCTACGATAGAATCTTCTGACACGCGATTAGTAGGGGAGTCAGGCAGAATTTCGCCTGTTTCCTCTTCCAATCTCTTGAGCTGGTCGAAAAGGGCGTCCCATTCATAGTCGGTCATGAGCTCGCCTTTTCCGTTATAATAACTATCCGAAGCTTGGTTGAGTCTTTCAACCAAGCTCTTCATCTGCAATAGTTTCTCTTCCATAATGAATGTTTGAGGATGTTAATCAAATGTTGTGTTTTTCGATGGCCAGAAATTATTCTGCAGGTTCCATGGCTATGGAGAGTTTTTCAAAGGCGAAACGCTGACCTCTGTTTCCTCCATAGTTTACACGTCCGCAGATGCAGAAACCCATCGAAGACAGAAGGTTGATCATCGGCGTATTGTCAAAGTTGGTGTCAACCTTGATGCTAGGTATTTTTTCTACCTCGCACATGCTGTTCACCTTACTGATGAAAATACGTGCTAAACCTTCACGCTGGAAACTAGGCAACGTGGCAAAGCGATGTATTACATAATAATCGCCATCGGTAATCCAGTTGCCTACTAATTTCTTATATTTGGGTTCACCATTCAATATGACTGCTCCATAGACAACCACCTCTTCGTTTACAGTTAGAACGAAGGCGTTGCCATTTTCTATGTCTTTTCTGATGTCTTTTTCTGATGGATATTCCTCAGTCCATTGGTGACGTCCCGATTCTATCATACTTTGGCGAGCCTGGTCGATGACTTTCCAGCAAGCAGCAAAGTCCTTAATATACGCCTGTCTGAAGTTTGTCTTCATATTAATTACGCTTTTATTATTTGGGTGCAAAATTAACAAAAAAAAACGAATTAAACTAAAAAACGGAGGAAAAACTTCACTTTTTTGTTAGTTTTCCTCCGTTTTTCTTGTTTTCTGCTCATTTTGAGCTGTTTTTCCATTGCTTTTTGCTTGGAATTGGGCAGAATAAGATTCTACAATATCAGTTCTGAAGATAAACTTCTGTTCTGCTTGTCTACTTCTTTAATCTGTTTTATGCCAGACATTTGTCGAGTTCAGCAATAATAGCATCTTTCTGCTCCTTGATATGCTGACCGATGAATACGATTTTTATCATGCGGTCGCCCAATTCCT
>JAJWOH010000015.1:36783-42052 GCA_021635485.1 Segatella copri
TCCTTGATATGCTGACCGATGAATACGATTTTTATCATGCGGTCGCCCAATTCCTGATCCCATTCCTTCTGCAGTTGTGGGTTGTTCATCAATACCTGGGCGAGTTCGTCTTTCGGCATGGTTGCCAGCCATTGACCAGCCTGCTTCACAGTCTTCTGCTTGCCAGCCTGCTCGAAAACGTAGCACATGTCGCGCTCATCATCAAAATAGCAGATTCCCTTAGCGCGAACCACGTCTCTAGGCCATTTCCTTGCTACGAAATCATCGAAGAGTCCCAAGTCGAAAGGTTTGCGACGATAGTAAACGAAGGTGCCGATTCCGTATTCCTCAACTTCTCCGCCTTCATGATCATGGTCATGATCGTGGTGATGATGATGGTGATGGTGCTCATGCTCATCGTGGTCATGCTCATCGTGGTCATGATGATGATGCTCATGTTCGTCTTCCTCGTCATGATCGTGATGATGTTCATGTGCTTCTTCTTCATCACCTTCTTCATGCTCTTCGTTTCTTTCTGATTCAATCTCCTGAATCCAGCCGGCTGAAGTGGCTACGGTTTCCCAATCAAACTTCTTGGTGTTGACAATCAGATTCAAGTCAACGTCACCATAGTTACATTCAAAGATTTCTGCCTTAGGCTGGATGGCACGGATAATCTGCTTCAGGTGCTCCAGCTCCTTAGGTTCAACCTCGGCAGCTTTGTTCAGGAGAATGATGTTGCAGAACTCAATCTGCTGGATGACGAGCGAAGCTAGATCTTCCTCATCCATATTCTTCTTCATCAGGTCGCTGCCGTTAGAGAATTCATCCTTCATGCGCAAAGCATCTACTACGGTAACGATGCTGTCAAGGCGCAGAATGCCATTTTCGATGTACTGAGGACCGAGAGATGGGATAGAGCAGATGGTCTGTGCAATAGGAGCAGGCTCGCAGATTCCGGAAGCCTCGATGACGATGTAATCGAAACGCTTCATGTCTACGATTTCCTTGAGCTGTTCTACCAGGTCCATCTTCAATGTGCAGCAGATGCAACCATTCTGGAGAGAAACGAGCGAATCGTCTTTCTGACCTACCACGCCACCTTTTTCTATCAGGGCTGCATCAATATTGACTTCACCAATATCGTTGACGATGACGGCAAACTTAATACCTTTTTCGTTAGCTAAAATCTTGTTGAGAAGGGTTGTCTTTCCACTACCCAGGTAGCCTGTCAAGAGCAATACAGGCACTTCCTTCTTTGCGTTCATATTAAAATATTTTAATGTTATACTTCTTAAATACAGTCTGCTGATAATGCTGCTTTCTCGGGCAGCTGTCATCTGGCAGTCTGACGGTTTTGCGAAACTGCAAAGATTGTGCCACACCTTATTTTTTTGCCATCTTTTTTTCGTACACCCCTTTTTGTCAGTTATCTTGTGTTATTTTTAGGTTATATTTCATGTTTTTCTCATTTTTCTTTGGTGGTTTCGTCAAGAAATAGTATATTTGCAGAGAAAATTGTTTCAAACAGCACATAAACTTAATGAATAAACATATTTAATATACGTAAGTTAAGATGAAAAAGTTTAAGTTTTTAGTTCTGACGGTTGTGGCAGCCCTTGCGCTGTCATCTTGCGGCACTACTCAGACGGTGCCTCTGACCGGTCGCACTCATCGCATCTCTGTATCCGATGAGCAGGTTCTCAGTCTGTCTAATCAGGAATACACAAAGTACATGGCTTCTGCCAAGAAGTCGACCAATGCAGCCAATACGGCGATGGTTCAGCGGGTAGGAAAAAGACTTGCCAATGCTGTTGAACTCTATTTGAAGCAGAACGGATTTGAAGCCGACGTGAAGAATTATTCATGGGAATTCAACCTGGTACAAGATAAGTCTGCCAATGCATTCTGTATGCCTGGCGGTAAAATCGTGGTTTATGAAGGACTTTTGCCTTACACTCAGAATGAAACCGGTTTGGCAATTGTATTAGGTCACGAAATAGCTCATGCTGTGGCTAAGCATAGTGCCGAGCAGCTCACCAAGCAGCAGAACCAGCAAACAGGTACAAGCATTTTGGGAACAGTATTGAACCAGACCGTAGGTAATGGAGTAGGTAATGTGGCAAGTGCAGTTGCCGGACAGTATTTCTCATTCCGCAATCTGAAGTATTCCCGCGATAATGAAACCGAGGCTGATTACATGGGTCTTATCTTCGCAGCCATGGCAGGTTACGATCCTCAGCAGGCCATTCCTTTCTGGAAGAGAATGTCACAGGGCTCAAGCAGCAATCAGAGTGATATTTTCAGTGATCACCCTTCAGACGCCAAGCGTATTGCTGCCTTGCAGAAGGAAATGCCTACTGCGCTGAAGTATTATAAACCTCAGACAACTTATAAGGTAGGTTCTACGAGCAAGACTTCTACCACCAGAAAGAAGACTACAACCCGCAGAAGATAAGGATTAGAAGAATCAAACTAAAATTGTTAAGTATGGAGTATTTATCTCATAACCTTTGGCTTGTATGGACATCGGTGATGTTCATCTGCCTCATCTTAGAGTTGTCTTCGGGCGACTTCTATGTAACGTGTTTTGCCATAGGTGCGCTCATCAGCATTCCCGTGGCATTGGTAGAAGCACCTTTCTGGGTGCAGGTAGTGGTTTGGGCAATCTGCTCCATGCTTAGCATCTGGCTGGTTCGTCCGCATCTGTTGAAAGCGCTGCACAAGGGTGGAGAAGACCGACGCAGTAATGCAGATGCGCTGGCAGGACAGATAGGGGAAGTGACCGAAATGATTCCTGCCGGAGGTTTCGGCAGAGTGAAACTGGATGGAGATGATTGGAAAGCTGAAGCTCCGCATCTTGCCGAACCGCTTGCTGTAGGCGATAAGGTTCGAATCTTAGGCCACGAATCTATCATCCTCAAGGTCGAAAAAGTTTAGGCAGAAAAAGTTTAGAGTCAACATTATTCACTTAATCGTATAAACATCATGAACATAGGAATTTACGTGCTGATTGCTCTAGTAGCACTTGCACTCGTTGTGGTTAAGAAAACCATCGTTATCATCCCTCAGAGTGAGACGAAAATCATAGAGCGTCTCGGTAGATATTATGCTACACTCAAACCGGGTATTAATATCATCATTCCTTTCATTGACCATGCTAAGGATATTGTGGCGATGAGAAACGGAAGATACGTTTATACTAACAGCATTGACCTTCGTGAACAGGTTTATGACTTCGACCGTCAGAACGTAATCACCAAGGATAATATCCAGATGCAGATTAATGCGCTGCTCTATTTCCAGATTGTCGACCCATTCAAGAGTGTGTATGAAATCAACAATCTGCCAAACGCCATAGAGAAACTGACCCAAACTACCTTGCGTAATATAATAGGTGAGATGGAACTTGACCAGACGCTTACTTCACGCGATACGATCAACACCAAACTGCGTGCGGTTCTGGATGATGCAACCAATAAGTGGGGAATCAAGGTTAACCGAGTAGAGTTGCAGGATATTACACCTCCTGAGAGTGTGCTCCAGGCGATGGAAAAGCAGATGCAGGCTGAACGCAACAAGCGAGCTACCATCCTGACTTCAGAAGGTGAGAAGGAAAAGCAGCGTCTGCTCTCAGAAGGTGAGAAGGCTGCCATCGTGAACAAGGCTGAGGCTGCCAAACAGCAGGCTATTCTGAATGCAGAAGGTGAGGCTACTGCCCGCATCCGTAAGGCTGAGGCCGAGGCTATTGCCATTCAGAAGATTACGGAAGCTGTAGGACAGAGTACGAATCCTGCCAACTATCTCTTGGCCCAGAAATACATCAGCATGATGCAGGAAGTGGCTCAGGGTAAGGATAATAAGGTGGTTTATCTGCCATACGAGGCAACCAATCTCTTGGGTTCTATAGGAGGAATCAAAGACCTTTTCAAGGGATAAAAACCTCTGAGTTAATGGATAATGCCCTTTGGCTCAAGATTGGCTCAAGATTGGCTCAAGATTGGCTCAAGAAATAAAGCACTCTGAATATCAGTAAACTGCAAGTTCAGTAAGTAAAAAATATTAAACAGGATAAAAATGAAGAAAATCTGTATCGTTGCAGGCGCAAGACCTAACTTTATCAAAGTGGCGCCCGTAATTAGAGCTATTCGTAATGCTCAGGAAGCTGGTAACGAAATCAGCTATCAGTTGGTTTACACAGGAAAAGAGGATGACCCGACATTGGAATCTTCTCTTTTCGATGACTTAGGCATTCAGAAACCGGATGCTTATCTCGGCGTAGACTGTCCAAACATGAACGAACTTACCGGACAGGTGATGGGTCAGTTTGAGCGCT
The DNA here is from genome assembly GCA_021635485.1 of Segatella copri. GTDB lineage: Bacteria > Bacteroidota > Bacteroidia > Bacteroidales > Bacteroidaceae > Prevotella > Prevotella copri_P. The sequence goes on from JAJWOH010000015.1 coordinate 41,099, forward strand.
ATCTGCAGCAGAATGCTACAGATGTTGTCATTGTGGTTGATGATCTGGCTTCAACCATGGCTGTGGCTATTGTCACCAAGAAGCAGGGTGTGCAGCTTGCTCATATTGCGGCAGGAACCCGCAGCTTTGACATTACCATGCCAAAGGAAATCAACCGTCTGGTGATTGATGGCTTGTCAGATATTCTCTTTACCGCAGGCATTTCAAACAACAGCATCGCCAACAAGGAAGGTGCAGAATTGTCTAAGGTTTATATGGTTGGAAATGTGCTTATCGACAACATCCGTTTCCTTCAGTCTAAAATGCAGCGTCCTGAAGTCATGGACGAGTATCATCTGAAAGAAGGTGAATATATGGTTCTTACCTTGAACCGCAAGGCTATCGTCAATAACATTGATGAGATGAAATCACTTATTTCTGTCATAGATGAAGAGGCGCGCCAGGCTGGAGTGAAGGTAATTGCTCCGCTTCGAGGCAAAGCCTTAGGCTTCGTACTCGCATTCAAGGCTTATCAGGAAGAGAGTAATCATCAGAGTGGAATCCAGGTGGTTCAGCCGCTTGATTATCTCTCGTTTGCTTATCTTACCGCTCACGCCAAGGGTGTGATTACCGATTCTGGTAATGTAGCTGAAGAAGCTACCTTCAATGGGGTTCCTTGCATCACGCTCAACAGCTATACTGAGCATATTGAAACTGTAAAGGTGGGTACAAACGAACTGGTTGCTGAAGATCCGGAGTTACTGAAGCAATCTATGCAGAAACTTCTGAAGGGTGAATGGAAGAAAGCGGGCATTCCTGACAGATGGGATGGCCGCTCAGCAGAAAGAATAGTCCAGATTCTCGCTGAATAGAATCTAAACTCATAGGTATAATCTCATGGAGAGAGATGATGCTATGTAAACTGATTCTTTTCAGAATAAACTTAGAGGTTCACTTCAATATGATTATATTGAA
>JAJWOH010000015.1:42152-43796 GCA_021635485.1 Segatella copri
AACGTTGGCGCCAGGTACTCCCATTCCGTAGCCACCCGGCATGATTCCTCTTCCCATTCCCCAAGGATACATTCCGTAGCCCCAAGGCGAATAGCCGTAGGGACCATAGCCATAACCGCCATAACGACCGTAGAGAGAATTGTAATTGTTGGCTACGCTAAGCTGACCGTAAACATAAGCCTCCCAATGCTCGTTAAACTGGTAGCCCAGAATGCCGTAAACTCCACCGTCATGATAACTGTCTCCACCATAGTTTACGTTGTTGATGTAAGCGCCCATAGCCAACCAGAGTTTGTTGTCTTTGGTGAGCGGTGTTAAGTAGGTTGCATCGATAGTCTGGGTGAAACCGCCTTTGTGAGGCACATTCTTGCCGAATGTGGCAAAGGCAGAAAGATCTACTGAGAGATTCAGCCCCTTGTGCAGCCCCCAGCCATAACCCAACGGATAACTCCAGTTGTTGGTAAGGTTGGAGATGGGATTATTATAATAGGTACTGTCGAGTGAAGCATCCCCAATCAACCCGTTTTTACCTAAAGTCTCTTTCTTATCTGATAGTTGGGTAGGAGGCTGATAAGCATTCTTCACCGGTTTGCCCTGATAAACCATTGGTTTTCCTGCCTGGTAAACCGTATCGCCAGGCAGCAACCATTCTTCGCGCGGACTGTCCGGACTGTGCAATGGTCCGAAACTTACCTGTTGCTGTGCACTTGCTTCTGTAGTGAGGAAAGTGCAAAAAGCGATGATAAAATATATTTTTTTCTTCATAATTGATTGCATTTTCTGTCTTCTCGTGCAAAGATATGAAGAATGTATGAAACAAAGGAACTTTTCTCGCATAAAAAATCATTTTTTTAGAATAAAATCATTATCTTTGCATCCGATAACATAATTAGATGTAAAATTATACAAAAATATGAAGAAGATCATCAGATTATTGACACTCGCTCTTCTTACGGTGCCTGTTACGACATTCGCTCAGATTGAAGGCAATCAGAACACATCAGAACCAGCCGGAAAAGTTGTGGCGTCTAAGCCCGATTCTCTGCTCGACTGGGAAACACCGCACGACCCGACCTGCCATCAGGTGTTGCTGGAAACTACGATGGGCAACATTCTCGTGGCTCTCTACAACGATACTCCCAAGCATCGGGATAATTTCCTGAAACTTGTCAATACTGGCTATTATGACGGTTGCATCTTTCAGCGTGTCATCAAGAATTTCATGATTCAGGGTGGCGATTATTCTTGCAGAAAGGTGAACATGGAAAAGCCGCAGAAGTTTGATGTCAACTATACGGTTCCGGCTGAAATCATCTATCCTAAATATTATCATAAGCGCGGACAGCTCTGTGCGGCTCGTGAAGGCGATGATGAGAATCCGACCAAAGCTTCAGCGTCTACAGATTTCTACATTACCTGGGGCAGGAATTTCTCTCCACGGCAGATGGAATATTATGTAGAAAAGCAGAAACGGGAAGGCAAGGATTACGCCATTCCTTCTGAGCAGTTGCAGCAGGGCTACATCAAGCATGGTGGAGTGCCTCATCTTGACAACGGCTACACTGTATTCGGAGAGGTGCTTGAAGGCATGGATGTGGTTGATAAGATTCAGAATGTGGCTACCGATAAGGCGAACAACGACAG
>JAJWOH010000298.1:0-1514 GCA_021635485.1 Segatella copri
GGGCTAGGAGCTTCTGCCCTTTCAGGGCGTGTGGGGCAAACTTTGGGAAGTTCTGTTTTTATTTCTCCTTCAGCTTACTTTGCTCAATCAAATAATCCAGTCGCAGGATTTCGGTATCCTTCTTTTCAAGTAAGGAGATAAACTCATCTTCGATATTCATTTGGTATTGCATATCTGGGTCAGATGCCATTGAAAGAAGCATTTTAATCATATACTCCATATCCGTATCTCCATCATAGGGGGTATAATCTACTTTCAAGAGGTGTTTGTCTTCCTTGCAAGTTCTTGCTTGGTCAAAAATGCTTAATACCTTCTTTTGACTCGAGTTTTGAGTCTTGCTGATTATTGGCAGTTGGACAATAATATTGCCGGGGGCAGGGCATGCAACAGGAGTTTCGAAATCTCCTATACGGTGGGCTAGGAGAAAAACCGTAATCGTTGGGAGAGATTCATCTCCAATACCATCCGAGTTTTTCTCTTCTATATAGCGCTGCCATGCCAGATGCTGGCGAGGTTCCAAGACGTCCGTGTCAACCCAAGTTTTATACAGCCTTATGTTTGTGAGCTCGTTGCTGTTCTCGTTATTCTTTATGCTGGCAACAAATCCCATCTTAAATATCGAAATGCTATTGCTTTTGATATTGCGGAATCCATCTTGGCATATCTTGATGCTGACGACTTCTCTTTGTAAAATCGCAGACAAGAACGTCTTGGCGATGCGCTCTTCTTCCATGATGCGCTTGAACACAGCATCATATAATGGATTGGCTATATAAACTATCATATTATTTTCAATTATCTTTAATCCTTATAATCTACCTTGATCACGATAACGCGGATGGTCTGGTCTTCGCCATCATTTGCCACCTTGGCAATATGCCAATCCCTCGGGAAGAAGATGAAGAATTCGCCAGGATTGCTGTCGAAGAAACGGGCCTTCCGGCGGTCGTAGTCGTAGTGGATTACGTCGGGACGATACTTGCAGTTGGGGGTGCTGGAGTAGTGGTCGATCACGCCAAAACGTTCTGTGCCCTTTACTACATACTGAAAATCGATGTGCTTGTTATGACTCTCGCTGCGGCGCTTTTCCAGCGGCTCGTTCTTGCTGTCCTCTACACTTACCACGAGGTCGGAACCCGGAATCTTGTGCTTTCCCTTCGGAATGCTCAGCAGATCGGTCTTTGCCAGATAATCGAAGAGCGCCTGCCATTGCTGCGGATTCTTCTGATACTGCAGATAGAAATCTGCGAGGTTTACGCTGGAATGTGGCTTCGCCTTGTCGAAACCATTGCGCCAGATACCGCTCTCTGCCCAAGCTATAGCCTCTTTTATGAGTTCGGGTTTGTCGCCGTAATACTGTGTGTAATAACCTCTCTTGCAGCTGCATTTCTGCGCAGAATGATGACAGCAGGTATGCGCACCGGCGACCAGCGATGTACAGCATAATAGGGCTATGCCCCAGATAATCTTCTTCATTTTGACTTATTAAATTGTAGCGTTAGTTAAATTTGAGG
>JAJWOH010000299.1:0-1503 GCA_021635485.1 Segatella copri
CCAAAACGGGGGAAATATCCAAACTAATAAGATATGGCAAAGATAGTGAATATTTCAGAAATTCACCCTACTTTGGGTTTTACAGAATTTGATATTCTGGAAAAATACCGCAAGAGTTTTAATGAGAGTGAGCTTGGCAAGCTTCATTCGGTCTTTCCGTTTGAATGTATGGCAAAAGCCGCCGGCCTGTCGGACCGGCGCCTGGGACGCAGGAACAGATTCAGTCCTTCCGCAAAGATCGCCCTTATGGTCCTGAAGGCATACACCGGATTCTCCGACAGGCAACTGGTGGAACATCTGAACGGGAACATACACTACCAGATTTTCTGTGGAATTATGATTCCCCCGTCCCTTCCCATAACCAACTTCAAGATAGTCAGTGCCATCCGTAATGAGATAGCATCCCGCCTTGACATTGATTCTTTCCAGGAGCTCCTGGCTTCACACTGGAAACCTTATCTTGATAACCTTCACGTCTGCATGACCGATGCCACATGCTATGAAAGCCACATGCGTTTTCCTACGGACATGAAACTCCTTTGGGAAAGCCTCGAATGGCTCTACAGGCATATATGCCGGCATTGCAGGGAGCTGGGCATAAGGCGTCCGCGCAACAAATACAGGAATGTGGCGGAATCCTATCTGTCCTACTGCAAGAAAAGAAAGAGGAGAGCTTCAAGGACAAGAATGCTTAAGCGCCGTATGATCAAGCTTCTTGAAAAGCTCCTCAGTCAAAGGGATGGGATCCATAGCGAGTACGGTGCTTTACTCCGATATACCCAGGATTATCATAAGCGTCTTTCCATCATCAGAAAGGTGCTTGTACAAGAAAAGGAAATGTTTGAAGGGCGGAAAGTCAGTGACCGCATCGTCAGCATTGACCGTCATTATGTACGTCCCATCGTCAGAGGCAAGGAAACCAAGTCCGTCGAGTTCGGTGCAAAGGTCAATAATATACAGATAGACGGCATATCGTTCATCGAACACCTCTCGTTCAAGGCATTCAATGAGGGTATACGCTTGAAGGACTGTATCCGCATGCAGCAGAAGCTTATGAATGTAAGGGTAAGATGTGTGGCTGCCGATTCCATATATGCCAATAATGCCAACAGAAAGTTCTGTACAAAATATGGGATATCCACATCCTTTGTGCGCAAGGGAAGGGCGGCCAAAGATGAGCCTTTGAGGAAGGTGCTTAGAAGCGAACTCTCAAAAGAAAGGGCAACACGGCTTGAAGGAAGCTTCGGCACTCAAAAGCAACATTACTCGCTCTCAAGGATAAAGGCCAGAAACAGGAAGACGGAAATACTGTGGATTTTCTTTGGAATACATACGGCAAATGCCATACTGATAATAGAAAAAATCAGAAACAAAACAGCTAAAGCAGCATGATATGATTTTACTCACAGAATCAGAAGAGGTCATCAGACTTCTTCCGGAACGTCATGTCCTGTCGGATAGAAGTATGTGAGAAAGCACGGAAAAATGACAATAAGAATGGCA
>JAJWOH010000140.1:0-7547 GCA_021635485.1 Segatella copri
GCGTTGCGTAAAAAGCGCAATGAACGTTTGTATAATGAATGATAACAAGATATGGCAAGATTGAACAATCCTTTTGTGGTATATGGCTATAAGGGCGCAGAGTATTTCTGCGACCGCCAAAAAGAGACGGAGAAAATGATTTCTTCGCTGCATAATGAACGTAACATCACGTTGGTTGCCCCACGCCGTATGGGTAAGACGGGATTAATCCATCATGTATTCCATCAAATGGAGGAGCAATATGAGGGAGTGAAGTGCTTTTATCTCGACATCTTTGCCACCAAGAATCTAGAGCAGATGGTGCAACTGATGGCTTCTGAAATCATCGGAAAGCTGGATACTGTTTCTCAATCTGCCCTTCGGAAGGTACAGGAATTCTTCAGCTGCTGGCGTCCTACGCTGACGATAGATGAATTGACAGGCATTCCTTCTTTTTCTTTAGACTTGAAACCGAGTGAAGGGAAGGAGAGTTTGAAGCGAATCTTTGAGTATTTGAAGCAATCGGGAAAGCGATGCTACATTGCCATTGATGAGTTTCAGCAGATATTAAGTTATCCGGAGAATGGGGTTGAGGCGATGATCCGTTCTTATATCCAGTTCTTGCCGAATGTATATTTTGTGTTTTCGGGCAGTCAGCAGCACATGATGCAGGAGATGTTTCTGTCGGCAAACCGTCCTTTCTTCCAGAGTTCGCTGGTGTTGTCTTTGCCTTGCATCGGGGAGCAGGTGTATCGGGAGTTTGCCAATCGCCTGTTGGCATCTCAGCACAGGTCGATAGATGAATCTACCTTTTCTTATATTTATCAGCAGTCTGATCGTGTAACCTGGTATGTGCAGTCGATATTGCATGGCATCTACGAGCATGCTTCTTCCGAGATTACGAAGTCTCTGGTAGATGAGGTGATTCTGGAGCTGATTGAGGAGCAGGCGATGACTTATCAGAACTATTGTGCCTGGCTAACCGAGAACCAGCAGATGCTTTTGGGGGCGATAGCTCGTGAGCATTTGGTATCTTCGCCGTTGAGCCAGCAGTTTATCAGTACCCACCATCTTCCAGCTACGAGCAGCGTGAAAACGGCATTAAAGGCATTGGTAGATAAGCAGCTGGTAAGCAAGACTCCGACTGGCTATCTGGTTAGTGACCGCTTCTTTGCGAAATGGCTGGTGAGAGGAGGAATCATAGCCAACTGAGGAAATGAAAATTACGTCCCGATGCAGCATTTGCTACGTCCCGACGCAGCAAAAAATACGTCCCGACGCAGTAACAGATACGTCGGGACGTAATTTCAGAAGCATCCTGGTTCCCATCAAAAGAGCCTCGTTCGAAAAAGTATCTTATCAGATCGTTTACAGGTGGTTTGGGGCGTGGTAACAGGTGGCAATAAGGTGACAATAAAAACACCCCTTATTGCCACCCGTTATTCGTTTATAATCAGTGGGTTAAGGTGCGAGGTGGCAGATGTGGCATTAATTTGGAGAAAAAAATCTTTTAAAGAATTCGGCTTTAGGAGTAAGCAGATGGAATCATGCACGTCATTGCACAAGTTCATACGTTTCATTGAGGTGACGGATACGACTTCGCTGGGTGACGGATTCGACTTCGCTGGGTGGAAGATTCGACTTCGCTGGGTGATGGATTCGACTTCGCTGGGTGGAAGAGTCAATTTCGTTGGCTGAATGAAGTGGCTGCGTTGGCTGAATAATATGGCTGCGTTGGCTGAATGAAGTGGTTGAAGTAGCATAAAGAAGTACTTGAATAAGGCGATTGATGTTGCTGATGGCTAAATCACCTTTCAGAATGGTGGCAAGCATATAAAGTCCTTGCTCGGTAAAAGCATGTGGAGCAACAGTGGAATGCTTGAGCTTATTGAACCGATCAAATTTTTTGATCAGTTCATCTTTCTATCTCTTTCGTCATATTGGTCGGTGAAAGTGAGCATGTCGAAAATATAAGGGTCTTTCAATAACGATTTTACCTCTAATGCTTCTGTTAAGTATCTTGTCTGCCAATGCCCTATAATGCATTGTATCATGTACCAATATCTTGCTTGAATATTTTTTACTTGCTGTATGAGAATGATATTGTGAGTCCAAGATAAGTGCTTGATAGGTAGCTCGATCGGGGCGTTTCCTAATTGCGCAATCATTGATTGCGTAATTGGGATATTTCTAACTTTAGCCATGGTCAACTCCTTGTTGTACTCATTATAGAACTGCATCATGCACTGCATGTTTCTTACGGAGAATCCTTTTCTTTCAGGATACTCATTCTTAAGATCTACAGCTAGGCGCTGTAGAGTCTTCTTACCCCAACCATCAGTCTCTTGGCTTTTGGTAAGCATTTCACCGATGTCCCAATTCATACGGAGCAACTCCTCGTTTGCTGCGTACATGGCTTTTTGTTGATACTCCATTGTTTCTAAACGACTAAAAACAGAAGCATTATTTACCATGAAGTGACGCATGGAAACAAATGCTCGCATAATCTGAATGTTTACCTCTATGGCTGTTTTCGAACGAAGGACACTACTAAGCATTGCCACGCCTTGTTCTGTAAAGGCATAAGTTGAGTATCGGTTACCACCTCTGCCGTTTGAGGTCACAAATTGTGACCTCAAACATTCTTCTTTACTCAATTCAAAGCGAAAATCGTTGGGAAATCGCTCTATGTTACGCTTAACGGTTTGATTAAGGACTTTTGTCTCTACACCATATAAGGTGGCTAAATCTTTATCAAGCATAACTTGTTGTCCTCTAATTACTTTTATTAGAGGTTCTATGTTACTTGCAAGTTTATGGTCATCATATTTTGTGACATCCATTTTGGACCGGTCACAATTTGTAACCAGTTCATCTTTGTCTTGATGTTCTATGTTATTTGCCATCTGCTTACGCTTTATAAGGTCGTGGACGCAATATTGCTATTCGTTGGCAAAGATACGACTTTTCCTCGTAACTTCCAAGGTTTTAGGGAAAAAATACTTGAAAAGGGGGAGGAGATAATAAGTTTACTGATGTAATTGCGCAATCATGATTGCGCAATTACAGAATGTTTGAGTTTATTGAACCAGTGGAAAATTTCCACCAGTTCATCCTTTATTTGAGCTTCTAAAAGTAAAGCCCAGTTCAGGCTTGTTCCTTCAATTTCTGGATTTCCTCCAATGGAAGTTCGGTGGCTGTTGATACTTGCTCATCAGAAAGGCCCATTGACAGAAGGCGGCGAGCTGTGGCTAGCTTTTCTTTTTCCATACCTTTCGCCATACCTTTTTCCATACCTTTCGCCATACCTTTCGCCATACCTATTTCTATTCCTTTCTTTTCATCGAATTTTCTGGTGGCATATATATCACGCATATTCTTGATGTCCTCGTCATACAGCTCTAGTTCCTCTCGGGAGAGCTTGCGGAGGTCGCCTATTTCTGCCAACTTGCGGAAGACTGGATACTTCTCGCTGAATGGCATCTGTTCAAACATGTTCATATTCTTCACTATATAAATCCAACAATCAAATATATCCATACACTCTGCCTCCGTGTGCTTGTCGAACAATGGCAGTTGGAGGTATACAATACGCATTCTGTCGGACACTCGCTGGCGTGTCTGCAAATCGGTAAGCACCAAGTCGGTACGAAACTTCTTTAGCACCGGACTATCCGACACGAAATCCATGAAACATACCGTATAGACTGGAGCCAAGTGGTAGTCCCAGATTCCACGGATGCCTTGCTGCACAATAGCACGTGCCGTGTAATACAATGCCCTGTCGGCAAAGTATTCCTGCTCTTTCTTCTGCATCTCAACGATGACATGCTTGCCTTTGTTTGTGATGCAATAGACATCGAAGACCACACCGCGGTCATCGGGGCGCAAGCCAAGTTTTTCGGTCTTGGCAAACGTCACGTCCTTGATTACCAACTCGTCTTCAAACAATCCGTTGAGGAAAGTTATCAGACATTCTTTCGTGTCTTCGCTTCCGAAGATTCGCTTGAAAGCCCAGTCAACACGTGGGTCTATAAATCTTGCCATCTGCTTACGCTTTATAAGGTCGTGGACGCAATATTGCTATTCGTTGGCAAAGATACGACTTTTCCTCGTAACTTCCAAGATTTTAGGGAAAAATGTTGAGAGGGTGATAAAGAAATTAGCTCTATGTATTCAGCATAACACAGCCCAAAAGGCATCTCCACCTCTGTTCTGGATAATAGATCTTGTGCAAGACGTTATCATATTATCAAATAAGGTTACTATAGCTTTGCAGCCATCAACATATATCTTGAATGGTTGCTGTGACTAAATCCTCGTTTTCCTCATCTTTTATATTTGGATTGTCCTAAAAATCAAAGAAAAGCATGTGATTTTTTTAAAAAAACATTAAGAGCTTATGATTTTCGATATTTTTTTGTATCTTTGCCCTCAAAAGCAACAATTTGCACAAATAAGTGCGGAAAAGTGTGTTAGTATCACGCAAAACTGCACTAAATAATGTAATTTATGAGAATCAGTAGAGACATAATCAGTACATTTAAGGAGTGGAAAGACGCTCCAATGAGAAAGCCTATTCTTTTGCAAGGAGCAAGACAAATAGGTAAGACATGGGCAATGGAAACTTTTGGCAAGGAGAGTTTTGAATACTGCGCTAAGTTTGATTTTGATAGGCAAGAAGAACTGAAGTCTGTATTTCAAAACACCAAAATGCCAGAAAGAATCATCAAGGAATTAGCGCTTTTTTGTGATGTACCCATCATTGCGGGAAAAACTTTGATAATCTTTGATGAAATCCAAGAATGCGAGGAAGCACTTAATTGTTTGAAATATTTTTGTGAGGATGCGCCTGAGTATCATATCATGGCAGCAGGTTCTCTCTTGGGGGTTGCTGTCAAAAAGCGAAGGATGACAGTTCCTGTAGGTAAAGTAAGAGTTATACGCATGTATCCTCTTTCTTTTAAGGAGTTTTTGCGTGCAAGCGATATCCATACCTATGAATATATTGAACAACTAACTGCCATAGAGAAACTTCCGGAGATAATCCTAAACAAATTAAAATTGGAGTATCGAAGATATTTAGTGTGTGGCGGTATGCCTGATGCTGCATGTGCAATGTTGGAAAATCAAGGTATGGAAAATGTTGATGCCATCTTGCAGGATATTTTGGATTTGTACGAACTTGATTTCGCCAAATATGCAGAGCCACGTGAAATACCACGAATTCATGCCATTTGGCATTCTTTACCATCTCAACTGGCAAAGGAAAATAGAAAGTTTGTTTATAAGGTAGTTAAGCCTGGGGCAAGAGCTAAAGACTATGAGGATGCTCTGCTTTGGTTGGAAGATGCAGGTATGATTTATCGTATAAACAACATAACAAGACCTCTCTTCCCTCTGTCTGCATACGAAGATTTGAGCGCATTCAAACTTTATGCTTGCGATTGTGGCCTCTTACGCCGTCTTGCCAAGTTGCCGAGTAGTATTATTGTTAGTCCAACGGCTAATTATACTGAGTTTAAAGGGGCAATGGCAGAAAATGCTATTTTACAATCTCTCATGCCTATACTTCGAAGGGAAGTCCCCTTTTATTGGTCACCTGACAGTAGGGCGGAGATTGAATTTGTTATACAATGGAACGATGAGATTATTCCGATAGAAGTAAAGGCGGAGAATTGTGTGAGTGGAAGAAGTTTGTCTGTCTATAAGGAAAAATATGCTCCTAAGCATCGTATCCGGTTCTCTTTCCTTAATCTACAATACAATTGTGGAATGTTGAGTTGTCCTTCACCGATGGCAGATTGGTTACCATCCCTGTTGGAGCGATGTTAAGTCTTATCATAACTTCCAAAGTTTTAGGGAAAAATGTAGGGATGGGGATAACGAAAAATAGGCGACTCTCGGAATTACCTTGTTCGGACTTGGTGTAGATGCCAGCAACATTTCATTTGGTGCTATCTACAAGTTCTAATCTTAGGGTGCTCATTTACTCATAAGCAAAAATATCAGGGGCGCAGGCGATTCCTTTCATGGAAGCAGTTTGCGCCCCATTTTTTTGTTCAGCAAGCGAACACGCTTTTACTCTTCACTCTTCACCTTTCCTTCGCCCCCCTGTGTTTATCGGCATTCCGAGGGGTGAAGAGTTTACAGCGACTCTTCACCCACTCTTCACCACTCTTCACCGATTCCAAAGACCAACAGGCGTAAATTGCAGCGCAAAACCGCTAGGCATCCCTGAGGAGGGTGCGTCATAAGTCTGGATAACAGCTGGGTGCATAACAGTTGGCCACCGCATGCACATCACCTGTTGTGCATGCGCATATCTGCTGCTATGCAAGCGCACAACAGCTGTTGTGCGACCGAAGATACTGACTGTCTCAACAACATATCCTATCTCTTTCAACAACAAGAAGAGGGTGAATCATAAACTTATGACACATCCTCCGCTGAACCAGCCAGGGTGAAGAGTGGTGAAGAGTGGGTGAAGAGTGCCCAAGAACTCTTCACCCCTTGGAATGCCGATAAACACTTGGGATTCCGAAGGAAAGGTGAAGAGTGAAGAGTTTTTTCTTATTCCTTACTTACAACAATTATACAAGCATTTACGCTAGCTGTTCCAGTAGAACAGCCTACTGGCAACCGTACGGCTAGTTAGCTGTTCTTCATTCGCCTGTACACTATTTCCGGTTAACAGCAAACTTATTCCTCGGCAGAATACTCTTCCACAACTAGGCAATAAACGCTAAATCCTGATAAAATTATTTCTTGAGATATTTCAAAAAGTCATCAATACCTACTATTTCCACTTTTGGGAAAGGAATGTTTTCTAACTCTTTCCAAAAGTCAATTTGCGCATTTTTAATGGCAGTTTATCTGCGAAGACTTCGTTCATAGCAGCTTGTATCTTACCTTCTGTTGCTTTGTCTGGTAAAATGCCCTGCTCCTTTGCATCCTCATTCACCTTGTCTATGGTTCTTGCCAACTTGCGAAGTTGAGTGAAAGTATCAATGATGGCAATGGCGGTGGCTGTTGAGGTGGTCAAAATTTTTGACCACATGCTCTTTCTCGCTGTTAGTCAGTTCGATAACATATCCAGAAGGAAACTTATCTGGATTGTTTCTTATGGCTTGGTTAACCACCTTGGTTGTTACGCCATACAATTCAGCAACATCTCTGTCAAGGATAACTTGCGTATCCCTGATGATAATGATTTTACTTTCAGTTTTTACAATAATTATTCTTCCTTGTTTTTTAGCAAGTCCATCATTTTCTTCATATCAGGCAAAGCCTTGCGTAACCTTTCAGGCATGTCATCCAACGTCTTGTAGGTAGCAACTCCCATCGGCTTGCTGTAGTCTCGAACAGCATATTCTGCATAAGAGTAGTTTGCTGATTGGCAAAGAATGATTCCAATAGACGGATTCTCGTGTGGCTTACGCACCTTGTCGTCGAGAATTTGGAGATAGCCAAAAAGTTGCCCAAGGTAAGAGGTCTTAAACTCGCCAAGTTTTAGCTCATATGTTGCGTAGTCAATTATGTTGGCTTCACATCAGAAAAGCTTATCC
>JAJWOH010000300.1:0-1460 GCA_021635485.1 Segatella copri
GATTGGGATGCCTCATTCGATTTCTTCGGAAATATCGCAAACGGATAAAGAAGATGTAATTAAACAGAATAAAAAAAAGAGTGTATCATAAATTCATGACACACTCTTTTTTGTTAATATTCTCAGACTTTCAGATGGATGGTCTGTGTTTTCCCCGTGATATCAGTTACCACGGCGATCCCTCCATCACGAATCTCGACCTTCTCATATTTGGCATCAACTATCACCTTGCCTTTTAAGGTCATAATACCCCAATATCTTGGAATCTCTTCAAAGGCACAATAGGCACCAACAGGTTGCGCTATGCTGCGATAAAGGGGTGGCACGACAACTCTGCCATCCACTTTTATGCCCCATTTCTTTCCAGCCTGATATAATTCCACATGTCCTGCTACAGACTTTTCATGCAAAAGAATCATCTCGCTTGCTTCCTTTTTCTTCTCCTGTAACATCATCTCATCATAGTATTTCTTGCCAAGGCGAGGCATTACAATATGAAGATCTTCATTTTCATTCTTTGGGTTATTGCATCCAATATAGATCTTCTTCAAATATGAATCCACCAGGTAGTAGTCCTGCTTGCTGTCCATAACCACGATACAACCACAACGAAGAGTGGCACACTTCCAATACACATGTTCATAATCACCACGCAAGAAACATACTCGATTACTATCTATAGTAGCCTTCATCATCAAGCCATTGCCTCCTTCATAATAGTACCATTCCTGGCAACCACTATCTACTAAATAATTATAACGATATATCAGGTAATCCCCAAAATTGAACAGGTCATATTTGGAAGGGCAATATGGCCAAGAGAAATGTTCGTAGGTGCGAGACATATAAACATCTCCATATTTGATGAACTCCCAACCTTCTAGCGTAACCACCTTTGGAACATCGTAAACATTGGGACCATCGTCAATAATAGCTCCAGACAACAGGTCATAATAGCAGACCTCCTTTCTGCGATGTCGGTAGAACAGGATGTTGCCATCCAACAGCTTCATGTCACGGTAATCGCCTGGCTCCAAGACTTGTTCTCCCTGCCGGTTCACTACCGTCATCTTCCCATCAGGAAGTTTGATGATGGCAAACTCCCCTCTACTGTTCACAAACTCACGATACTGTATCGTTTGGAGCAATTCTTCATGGCTCATCACCATCATCATTTCTGAGTCTGGATGAATCTGAATATCGTCTTGCTTCTCGTTCATTAGGAAAAACTCTCTATCCTTGGCAGTCTCCTTTTTCTTGCCAACTTTCAGCTTTCCCTCGAACATAGCATTCCAGTTCCATACTTGCGAAGGCAATCCGAACACCCGATATAGTCCCACATTATCTATAATTACGCAGTTCTTCTTTCCCTTAGCTACTCGCAATCCTCGTCCCACCATCTGCAGGTACTTGGCAAGCGACAATGTAGGTCGTGCCAACTGTACAAACTCCACATCCGG
>JAJWOH010000016.1:0-5017 GCA_021635485.1 Segatella copri
GAGCCTTCTACCTGCTCGATGCTATATACAAAGTAGCCTTTCTGCTTCAACTTCTCCACAGCCTCTTCGGTGGTCTTGAAGTATTCCCAATCTACGCTGTCTTCGCCGCCCAACGCCGTCTTGTGGATTTCGGCATTGGGAGGAGTGGCGGTGATTCCACAGAGATACACCGCCTCCACACGGAAGGCATCGCAGGAACGGAAAACGCTTCCTACATTATATAACGAACGCACATCATCCAAGACCACTATCAGGGGCAGCTTCTCGGCTTCCTTGAATTCCTCCAGGGTGAGGCGGTTCATCTCTATCGTTCTTAATTTGCGCATTATGATATACCTTATTATATATAATATAATCAGAGGCGGTTAAGCCTCTGCCTCCTTGGTCTTGTAAGCCAGGGCGTACATGCGAATCTGCTTGATCATCGCCAGAAGACCGTTGCTGCGGGTAGGACTCAGGTGGTCCTTCAGACCAATCTCCTCTACGAAATAGAGGTCGGCATCAATAATCTCGGTTGGGGTATGACCGCTCAACACACGGATGAGGAGGGCGATGATACCCTTTACGATGAGCGCATCGCTATCGGCTGTGAATACGAGCTTGCCATCTACATAATCGCATTGCAACCATACGCGGCTCTGACAGCCGTCGATAAGGTTCTGCTCGTTCTTGTATTTCTCATCGAGAGGAGCCAACTCGTTGCCCAAGTCTATGAGCATCTGATACTTGTCCATCCAGTCGGTGAAATCCTGGAACTCCTCTACTACTTCATCCTGCAATTCATTAATTGTTGCCATTATTTTATTTCTTTAATTTCGTTTACTGTAATCAACTTATAGAGTTTGTCGTTAGGGCGTACCTTATCTGGTACAGGGATGGAAACTCTCCAGCCCTGCTGCGCTGTCTCTACCGGTTTCAGGTCGTAACGGATTTCATCGGCATGGAGATACATCACACCGGTGGTGTTACCCGTAATCAGCAGTTTCTCGCCCTTGTCGAAGGTAGATGCCTCTACGGCTACTTCTGCCACACCCAACTTAGAGAAATATTTCATCACCTTGCCCACTAGCACCTTCTTCTCGGTAGCTACGGAACCGTAATGCTTGTTCCATTCACCGAGAGTCTGCCCCTGGTAATAACCATCCCAGAAACCACGGTTGAAGACGGTGGCGAGTTTCTCATCCCACTCATCCTTCTTCTCCTCGGTAAAGGTTCCGTCGAGCACGGCAGCTATCGCCTCCTTATAACATTTCACTACGGTATATACGTATTCAGGACCACGGGCACGGCCTTCAATCTTGAAGACGCGCACACCGGCATCCATCATGCGGTCGATGAAGCGGATGGTCTTCAAGTCCTTCGGACTCATCACATACTTGTTGTCGATTTCAAGCTGGTTGCCAGTTTCGTTATCTGTAACAGTATAACTGCGGCGGCAAATCTGCACACACTCGCCACGGTTGGCAGAGCGGTTGGCATTGGCGAGACTCATGTAGCACTTGCCCGATACAGCCATGCACAGAGCACCATGACAGAACATTTCGATGCGGATCTGCTTGCCCATAGGTCCGCAGATGTTCTGCTGCTCTATCTGCTCATGGATGTGCTTCACCTGGTCCATGTTCAATTCACGTGCCAGTACGGAAACATCAGCAAAGCGTGCATAAAACTTCAAAGCCTCTGTGTTTGAGATATTTAACTGTGTGGATAAGTGAACCTCCTCGCCCACTTCATTGCAATAGCTCATTACAGCCACATCGCTGGCGATGACAGCAGAGATGCCTGCCTCCTTGGCAGCATCGATGATTTCCTTCATCGTTGGGATGTCGTTATCGTAGATGACAGTATTGACGGTGAGATAGGTCTTGATACCATGCTCGTTGCAGGTAGCAGCAATCTCACGCAAATCATCGATAGTAAAATGGTTGGCTGAATGGGAACGCATGTTCAACTTGCCGATACCAAAGTATACGGAGTCGGCACCAGCCTGTATGGCAGCAGCCAGTGACTCGCGTGAGCCCACAGGTGCCATCACTTCAAATTCGTTTATCTTTGTATTCATGAATGCAATTATCTTTTTTCGGGTACAAAGTTACACCAAAATGAAGACAAAACACAGAAAAATGGAGAAAAAATGACAGAAATTCGATTATATTGACAAATCAATCACGATTATTTGTCTATATTTGCCTATAAATAAGAATATATCCCTAGGATATACTTCTTTTTATATGAATCAAATCCAGTCTTACGGCTGGTATTATTAATCAAAGTGAAAGCAGATGAAGAATGTTTTTACCTCAGGAATGATTCTGTTCCTGGCAATGACCACAATGGTTAGTTGCACACAAGAAAACGTGATGCTTGAAACAACACCACAAGTCAAGAACCAAGAAGTAAGATTCTGCTTCTTCGAAAGCTCCATTGTGCCTATCGGTCAGGATGAAGAGAGCAATCTTGCCAGAACGAGAGCCGACGGGAGCGAGAAATCGCTCAAGGATGCAAAACTCTACACAGATCTGCAAGTATGTCTCATTCCGAAAGGAGATGAAACTACTGCCGGCTATACCGTAAGACAGGAAAACTGGGATGACAAATTCGGAAACGTCAGCCTGCAGGTGCCGGCAGGAGAATACACGCTCGTTGCCGTAGCAGCAAAAACTGATTTGCAGAAGGAAGAACGAATCGAAGTAAAATCAAGGTATGAAATGACCTTTGCCAACAATATCGTACGCGATATGGCGTATACCCTGCAGGATATCAAGGTGGAATCGGGCAGCAAAGCCGTAACACAGAGTGTTTCGCTGAAACGTGCCGTCAGCTGTTTTGAACTGCAAGCTACCGACATCATGCCCCTGACTTCCAAGACTCAGGATATCACGATAAGCGGAAGCTGCGGCACGGTGTTCAATCCTTCTACCGGATTCTGCAAAGAAAAGGCTACCATCACCCGAAACTTTTCTTTAGAAGCCAAAGCACACCAGGAAAGAAGCATTCACTATACACTCTACACCCTTCTGACCGACAAAGATGTAACCGACATCCATATAACAGCTACGGCAAAAGACAAGGAAGAAAAGGTTATCAAGACCATCAGCTTTGACAACGTACACCTGGTTATCGGAAAGAAGACTACCTATACCGGTCCGATTTTTACCTACCCTAACAATATGTCGTTCACAGTCAACCAGCCGGAGATTCCTGCATCAGGCTATGACAAGAAATTTTAATAACCCATGGCGTTTTAAGAAAGATTAATGCCACAGATTAAAATCTTTTTTGTATTTTTGCGGCATGGAAAGAAAGAACATTATAACCATAGGACTCGCTCTGCTTGTATTCGCCGGCTGCGGATACAGACAGCAGCGAGCCGGTATCCCAGAGACAGTTGGAGGCGAGGATTATCTTCCGGAGCACATCCACCTGATCAGTACTACGCCCGTCAAGGACCAGGGCAACAGCGAACTCTGCTGGGCATACGGCATGCTTGCCACCATCGAAAGCGAGCACATCATGAAGGGGGATTCCGTGAATCTCTCCATCGCCTACATAGCCCGCATGATGCTGGAAGAACAGGCACTGGAATATTACTTTGCACAGGGAAAGAAGAACATCAGCCTGCGCGGTACTGCCCCGATGCTGATACATTATATAGATAAGTATGGTGCACAACCTTACGACAGCTATGAAGATCCGAAGCACGTGAACTACAAGGTGCTCTGCCGCAAGGTGCAGAAACTGTGCGATGGCGCCATCTCGCAGAAAGCGGGCATCAGCCAGCTCAAGGAGGAACTGAACGACCTGTTTGACGCAGAAATAGGCTACATGCCTGCCAAGGCCGTACACATGCTGGGTGCCGAATATACCCCTCAAGAGTTTGCCCACAGCGTATGCTATCCCGAGGAGTATGTATCGCTCACCAGTTTCTCACATCATCCTTACAGAGAATACTTTGCGCTCGAGATTCCCGATAACCGGATGCACGATGCCTATCTGAACCTTCCGCTCGACGAGCTGATGCTCCACATCAGGAAGGCGGTAGAAAAAGGACACCCGGTATGCTGGGAAGGTGACATCAGCGAACCTGGCTTCAAGGAACCAAGGAAGAACTGTGTAGACATACAGCCGATGGAACGCCCCGTGACCCAGGCATCGCGACAGAAGGAGTTTGAACAGCTTCGCACCACCGATGATCATGTGATGGAAATCATAGGTACCTTCATGAAAGGCAAGCAGAGATTCTACGTCTGCCGCAATTCATGGGGCAAGAACTGGGGCAACAAGGGACTCATCTACCTATCGGAAGACTATCTGCGCCTCAAGACCATCGCCGTGTTCATGAGCGAAGAGGCATATATAATGAAGATGCATATATAATAAGGTATAAGCTCCCAAACAGGCTTCAGACATAAGAAATGTGTTAAAATGGTTGACATACATCAAATAGCTGTTAAATAGCACGTGTGTGCGCACACACATAGTTGATTTATATCAAAAAAGAGGCTTTTTTATGTGATTTTCTCTTAAAACATTTGGTGGGTTCGGAAAATCGTCGTACCTTTGCATCGTCAATAAGACAAAAAGGTTATTAGGTTTTTAGGTTAAGATTGTTAGTTGTTTTAGGTTATTAGTTAGTTTAAAGGTAAATTTAAGATTGTTTATTCAGAGAAACGGTATTAGTTAAGGTAAAGAAAAGATTGTTTATTCAAGGACGACAAAAAGTTTAGGTTATTAGGTTTTTAGGTTTAAGATTGTTAGTTGTTTTTTTATTAGGTTTTAGTTTAAAGGTAAATTTAAAGATTGTTTATTCAAGGATTAACAGGATAATTTCAACAGGTGAGTTGAAGGTAAAAAGATCAAATGTATGGGATAACCAAAGATGACGCCTGAGCAGAATTGCTGCTTCGGGCTTCGTAATGGAAAGGGTAACAAAAAGCCCTTGAGTTATGAGAAATTTGGGAATATCGTATTAGAAGAGCGCAATTTCGAAATCATTCGAAGTTGCGCTCTTTATTTT
>JAJWOH010000016.1:5117-37833 GCA_021635485.1 Segatella copri
TATCGTATTAGAAGAGCGCAATTTCGAAATCATTCGAAGTTGCGCTCTTTATTTTTTCTGAAAATAACCGCCAAATTATTTTGTTTTACCAACGAAAAGTCGTAATTTTGCAGAAGATATATAAAGATAGGAAATTATGGCAAGACATCCTCTTTGGAACGAAGAATACTGGCTCCTGCTGTTGCAGCTGTACCAGAAGAAGCCCATGGGCGTGAAACCTCTCTATTCGAAAGGGATGGTCGACTTGAGCCTGGAACTGCATATTCCACCTGAGTTTCTGCACGAACAGATGTTCAAACTCAGAATGGTGACTCCGAGAATCAAGCGACTATGGGAGAAGTATGCCGATAAGCCACAGAAACTGAAGCGCGATATACAGCGCATCAGGCAGATGAACGGCTGCGGAAACGCCATACAGTTCTTCGAGGGAGTGGAAGTGAAGGAAACATTCGAGAAAAACTGGGAACCACTGGAAGGCGAGCCATCGCTCACCCCCGTGAAACTCATCATCATCCTCGATCTCTACTTCCAGCTCACACCAATCACCATGGTGCCGGAAACACCGGAAATCATCGACCTGGGCAAACTCATCAAGACATCACCAAAGGTCATTGCCGAGGCGATGGGTGTATTCATGTACTGCGATCCTTATCTCAACCGCGAAGATGTGCTGATTCACCCGCTGCTAGAAGCATGCAGCGACATCTGGCACCAATACGGAAACGGAAATCCAGACAGGCTTTACCAGCTTGCCAACGAACTAAAAGAATACTTTAAGTAATTATGGCTCAAAAACTCATACAGACACAGGCACAGAAGTTACAGCAACTTCAAAGACTTTCTGCCCAGCAAATGCTGCAGGTGAAACTGTTGGAAATGCCACTCACGGAACTGGAAGACAGTATCAATGCAGAACTGGACGATAATCCCGCTCTGGAAAGCGAGAACCCTGACGACATGCTCAACGAGAATGCCGCCATAGACGATTCGCCCGCAGATGATGAGTACGACAACAGCAGCGATGAGGATGCCTACGAGGCTGAATCTGAAAAAGAAGAAAGAAAAGACGAACTGGACCAGGCGCTGGAAAGCATCGGAAAAGACGACCAGATGCCTGACTATAATACAGACAGATACAACAACCAGGACAGCGCCGACTACGAAGAAATGGTTTACGGCGACACCACCTCTTTCTATGACAAGCTGAAAGAACAGATGGACATGCAGCCGCTCAGCGACAAGGAGAAGGAAGTGATGGAATATCTTATCGGTTCACTGGATGACGACGGACTGTTACGCAAGGACCTGGACAGCATCTGCGATGAGCTCGCCATCTATCACAACATCGATGTTACGGAAAAAGACATCGAGCACGTACTCCACATCCTACAGACCTTCGACCCAGCCGGTGTAGGAGGAAGAAGTCTGCAGGAATGCCTCCTGCTACAGGTTAAGCGACTGCCGAGAGGTGTGCTCCGCAAGACGATGGAAGAGGTGTTTACCGACTATTTTGACGAGTTTACCAAGAAACATTGGGACAAGATCAAGGCAGGACTGGAACTGAACGATACACAGGTGGAAACCCTGCAGGAAGAAATCAGGAAGCTGAACCCGAAACCAGGCGCATCGATGGGCGAAACCGAGGGCAGAAACATGCAACAGATTACCCCCGACTTCATCATCGACACCAATGACGACGGAACGATTACATTCTCGCTGAACCGCGGCAACATTCCGCAACTGACGGTTTCGCCATCATTCACCGACATGATTGACACCTACAGGAAGCATAAAGACAAGATGAGCCGGAGCGACAAGGAAGCCCTGCTCTACGCCAAGGAAAAGGTGGACAAGGCACAGGGATTCATCGAAGCCATCAAGCAGAGAAGACATACCCTCATCGTCACCATGAAGGCAATTATCGACATACAGCGGCAGTTCTTCCTGGATGGAGACGAGGCTGACCTGAAACCGATGATCCTGAAGGATGTAGCAGAACGCACGGGACTGGACATCAGTACCATCTCGAGAGTGAGCAACGTGAAGTATGCCCAGACTAAATGGGGCACCTTCCCGCTGAAGTTCTTCTTCACAGACAGCTACACTACTGAAGACGGCGAAGAGATGTCTACCCGCAAAATCAAGATTGCCCTGCACGACATCATCGAGAAAGAAGACAAGAAAAAGCCGATCAGCGATGATGCACTCGCCAAACTGCTGAAGGAGAAGGGATTCCCTATCGCACGACGTACGGTGGCAAAATATAGGGAGCAACTGGGCATACCGGTGGCACGACTCAGAAAATAAGATAGTGGTATGAGTCAGGAAGAAACCGGGGCCCACCACAAAATATTTGAGAGATAAAAAGAATATATACGTTATTAGTGTTATGAAAGAGAAGAATATCATATTGACAGCACGCATCATGAGCATGATCTTCACGCCCTTCTATCTGCCGATGGTAGGACTGATTGCTCTGTTCATCTTCAGTTATATGTCGCTGTTACCGATAGGATACAAACTGGTGATGCTGGGCATGGTCTACCTCCTGACCGTCGTAGCTCCATCGCTACTCATCCACCTCTACCGCATGGTTCAAGGCTGGACCTCGCGTGAACTGGGCAAGAAGGAGCGTCGTATTGTGCCTTACATCCTCTCTATCGTATGTTACTTCGGCTGTTTTTTCTGGATGGAATACCGCAATACGCCTCGCGTCATCAGTATCATCGTAGTGGTAGCGCTGGCGATACAGATGATTTGCGCCTTCATCAATGTATGGTGGAAGATCAGCACCCATACGGCAGCCATCGGAGGTGTGGCAGGAGCTCTGGTGTCTTATTCTGTAGCCTTCAATTTCAATCCGCTGTGGTGGCTCTGCCTTGTGCTGATGATGGCAGGCGCAGTAGGAAGTGCCCGCATGATACTCCGACAACATACGCTGTCACAGGTAGTTGCAGGATTCCTGATAGGCACCGCCTGTGCCATATTGGTAATATAAAGTTTATAATAAAATATAAGAAGAAATGAAACCATTAGTAAGCATTATTATGGGCAGTACTAGCGATCTGCCTGTTATGGAAAAAGCATGTAAGTGGTTGAACGACAACCAGATTCCTTTCGAGGTTAATGCCCTCTCTGCTCACCGCACTCCAGATGCAGTAGAGTCATTCGCCAAGGGAGCCAAGGAGCGTGGCGTGAAGGTTATCATCGCCGCTGCCGGTATGGCTGCCGCCCTTCCTGGTGTTATCGCAGCATCTACTCCTCTGCCAGTAATCGGCGTGCCTATCAAGGGTATGCTCGACGGTCTTGATGCCATGCTCAGCATCATCCAGATGCCTCCTGGCATTCCTGTAGCTACTGTTGGTGTGAATGCGGCTCAGAACGCTGCCATCCTCGCTGCCGAAATGATTGCCCTTGCCGATGAGGAAGTGGCTCAGAAGGTAGAGGCTTGGAAGGCGGGTCTCGGTGCCAAGATCGAGAAGGCCAACAAGGACCTGGCTGAGGTGAAATACGACTTCAAGTGTAATTAATCTAATATGTGATATGCCCCATTTTTTTGGGGCATATCTTATCTTATATATTATGGTAGATTTATTCAATTATACCCGCCGTGCCTCTTCTGTGGCACATATCGGAGCCATCGACCTGGGTGGCGATAATCCTATCCGCATCCAGTCGATGACCACCACCAACACCAATGATACCGAGGCTTGCGTGCGACAGGCTGAGGAGATTATCAAGGCTGGTGGCGAGCTGGTGCGCTTCACCACTCAGGGTTCCCGCGAGGCAGAGAACATGAAAAACATCAATGCCGGCATCCGTGCCGACGGCTATCAGACTCCGCTCGTAGCCGATGTTCACTTCAATCCTAACGTTGCCGATGTGGCTGCTCTCTATTGTGAGAAAGTGCGCGTCAATCCTGGCAACTACGTGGATCCTGCCCGCAAGTTCATCAAGCAGGAATATACCGACGAGGAGTATGCCCACGAACTTCAGAAGATTGAGGATCGCTTCGTACCTTTCCTCAACATCTGCAAGGAGCATCATACTGCCATCCGCATCGGTGTGAATCATGGTTCACTCTCCGACCGCATCCGCAACCGCTATGGCGATACCCCTGAGGGCATCGTAGAGAGCTGTCTCGAGTTCCTGCGCATCTGCAAGAAGGAGAATTTCCACGATGTGGTTATCAGCATCAAGTCATCCAATACCGTTGTGATGGTTCGCTCCATGCGCCTCCTGGTAGAAGAAATGGAGAAGGAAGGCATGAACTACCCACTCCACCTCGGCGTAACCGAAGCCGGCGAAGGCGAAGATGGCAGAATCAAGAGTGCCGTAGGTATCGGTGCCCTCCTGGCTGATGGCATCGGCGATACCGTTCGTGTAAGCCTGAGCGAGGAACCGGCTGCAGAGATTCCTGTGGCACGCCATCTGGTAGATTACATCGGCAAGAAGAAGGGGCATCTGATGATTCCTGCCACAGCTTGTCCTTCATTCGACTGGCTGCGCCCTACCCGCCGCGAAACCGTGGCTGTAGGCAATATCGGCGGCAGCAACGTTCCGGTGGTTATCAGCAACCGAATCAACGGCGAGAGCACCGCTTGTGAGAACAAGGATGCTACTCCAGACTATATCTACATCGGTGGCAAAATGCCTAAGCAGTTTGTGGCTGGCCAGAGCTACATCGTAGATTACAACGTTTACGAGACGCTGAACAGCAAGCCAGAGACGACTGGTGCCAAGCTCTACCCTATCTTCCCTGCCATGGCAATGCCGCTCATCGCCAGCATCAAGGCAGACATCAAGTTCCTCACCCTGCAGTTTGGAACTCCTGCCGAGGAATATATCGCCTGTCTGAAGGCTCATCCTGAGGTAGTGGTTATCTGCGTAAGCAACCATCAGAACCGTCTGGGCGACCAGCGTGCATTGGTTCACGAGATGATGAATGCCGGCTTGAAGAACCCTGTGGTTTTCGCCGAGATGTACCAGCACGGCAAGGAGGAGAAGAGCGACTTCCAGCTGGAGGCTGCTGCTGATATGGGAGCCTTGATGATTGATGGTCTGACCGATGGTATCTGGCTGATGAACAATGGAGACATCCCTGCCCAGACAATAGATGAAACCGCTTTCGGAATACTTCAGGCAGCCCGTCTGCGCACCAGCAAGACCGAGTATATCAGTTGTCCGGGATGCGGCAGAACCCTCTACGATCTTCGTGAAACCATCGCCAAGATCAAGGAGGCAACCAAGCATCTCAAGGGGCTGAAGATAGGTATCATGGGCTGTATCGTGAATGGTCCAGGCGAAATGGCGGATGCCGATTACGGCTACGTAGGTGCCGGTCCTAACCGAGTAAGCCTCTACCGCAAGCAGGTTTGCGTAGAAAAGAATATTCCGCAGGAGGTGGCAGTAGAGCATCTACTCGCCCTCATCGACTCGGACAAGCAATAATTATTTAGGCACGGATTACACAGATTACACGACTCTTTATTAGAGATTATGATATGGTTTATTAGCAGTTGCGCCATAAATCCGTGTAATCCGCGTAATCCGTGCCTAATTTATACCCGCCCCTGATCACTCCCCGTTCCTAATCCATAGTGCCTTCAAAAGTTCAGGAATGAATGTTATCTTTAAGTTAATCTCCACCTCTTTATATGGCTCTTTCACAAAAAAAATGTATCTTTGCAACTGTAATCATCAAAACTGAAAAGATTATGGCAAATACTAAACTGCTCCTGGTAGAGGATGATGAAAACCTCGCCTATATGGAGAAAAGTTGCTTCGAAGATATCATCGGAGGATATGAGGTGAAAACCGCCGTAAACGGCAAGGAAGGACTGAAGGTTTGGCAAGACTTTCAGCCCGATGTTATCGTATCTGATATCGACATGCCCATCATGGACGGCATCGAAATGGTGAAGAAAATAAGAGAGGTTGACGGAAAAACCATCATTCTGTTTACCACCGGACTCACCTCTCCCAAAGACCTGAAGGCAGGTTATGCCGCCGGGGCCAACAACTATGTGAAGAAGCCGTTTATTCCGGAAGAGCTTGATGCTCACATACATAGCCTGCTCCAACTGAAAGCCGGAGCCCGCAGCGAAAACGCCAGCAACCAGATAAAACTGGGTAAATACATTCTAGATGCCGACCATGCTACTCTGAAAGATACGCAGGATGGTAAACAGAAAATGCTCACCGCACGAGAGGCAAAGATTCTGGAACTGCTGGCAGTAAACAAAAACGAGGTGGTGCGCCGCGAAGCCGTATTGAGCCGGTTCTGGGGCGTGGAAGACAAAGACTATTTTGCTTCCAGAAGTTTGGATGTATTCATCAAGAAAATCCGCACAGCGCTGGAAGACGAACCGGGCGTAGAACTGAAAACCATCAGAGGTGTGGGATTCAAACTCATCGCAGAATAGACGCATCTCAAGCCTCAGAAAATCAGTAAAACGAATCATCTCTATACGGAATGAAAACAGATTATTAAAGACAAACATATATGTTAAAAGCGATACTATACTTCTTTCTCCTGATAGCTGAATTTTTCATCACTATCCTGATAAGCGGTTTCAGCTTTGGCCTGTATTATGCCTATATAGGTAGTGAGCACATGCCAGGCAACAGCAAGGGAGATATGACTACAACAGAAATGTTTCCTTTCATCATAGCTTTCGCCCTGATAGCTACACTCATCATCTGGTTTACCTTTCATAAAGGCAAGTTTTCGAGTTTTACGCTTGGCAAGGTAAAGCCAGAGAGCAAATGGCAACTCATGCTCTACGGCTCTATGCCGATGCTGGGCTTTATCATCGCCTATTATGCCCTGATGAGCTACTTAGGCATTCATTTTATGCCTAAAGAAATGAGCCAGTTCGGCTTTTTCCAGTTGCTCCCACTGATGCTGGTAGGCACGTTTATCTCAGCCTACGTTTTCTATGGTGCCATTCTGGAAGAACTTCTGAAAAGCGGAAAGAAGAAATGGGTCGTTCTGCTTGTATACTTGCTCATAATTATGCCAACTACGCTGACAGCAGGTTCGGGCGAGGGAATGGCACTCTGGATATTTTACGTCCTGGCAGCCCTCCCGTGCACCTTATACGGTTTCTGGCTTTACTGCAAAACCCGAAGTTCCATCGTTATATTCGCGGTTTATCTCATATCCAATATGGTTCCGTTCAACCTGGGCAGCAACTGGGTTACCATCCTAGTATGCATCCTGGGACTGGGCATGATGGGCTATGGATTTTATCTTCTCAAGAAGAATATAGAACCATTGCTGATACAAGAGGATGAGGAAGAAAAAGAATACTAAAACCACCTGATTATGAAGGCAAACAGAACCAAAATGCTCGGTACGATGGCGCTGGTAGCCGTACTATGCATGCAACTTTTCTGGATATACAACTCATTCCAGATGAGCGTTCACCAGATGGGCTACGATAATCCCTGGAGTCTGGCAGCCGATGTGAGGGCGCATGCCTTTTTCTCGGCACTCTACCAGAGTCGCATCACCCTGCTCACTTCTCTACTCACCATGGTGGTCATTATTCTGAGCCTTATCGACCAGATCAACTACATCGATGAGCAGGAAAGGGTGCGCCTGCTGCGCGAGGACTTCTCCTATGCGATGGTTCACGACATGAAGTCGCCGCTCACCTCTATCATCATGGGAACCAAATATCTGCACAGCGGCGTACTGGAGAAGAAGCCGGAAATGAAGGAGAAATATTTCTGTATCGTAGAAGACGAGGCACAGCATCTGCTTGCTCTCATCAACCGCCTGCTTACCATCTCAAAACTGGAACATGGTAAACTGAGCATCCAGAAGGCTGAAATAGATCTGGAGGCGATGATAGAGGATGTGGTGGATAAATACAAGGCGAAATCAGCAAAACCGATTCATATCACCACCCTATTCGGAGCCACTTCGGCACTGGCAGATGAGGAATATCTGAAGGAGGCTATCAGCAATATTGTAGATAACGCCACCAAATACTCGAAGGAAGAAATCAACATTCAGATTTCCACCTCCGAGAATGACAGAAATGTATATATCAAGATATACGATGAGGGTATCGGCATAGCCAGAAGTGAGATGAAAACAATCTTCAACCGCTTTGAGCGTGCTGCTGAGCACGAAAGAGACGCCCGGAAGACCCGTGGCGGCTTCGGTATCGGCCTGAACTACGTGCTACAGGTAATCAATGCCCATGACGGCAAAGTAAGCGTAAAGAGCGAAAAAGGCAAATGGTCGGAGTTTACCATATCGCTACCGAAATAATCAGCTTGCACAGCCATATTAATAACAAAGCTCCCGATGCATCATGCACCGAGAGCTTTGTTTTATCTTATTTCACGATTGAAGAAACCGGATTTCTCACACCCTTCATTCCTACGAGGAATGCCTTGGCAGCACCAAACTTGAGGAACATATCCAAACGGATAGGAATATGATTCTCATCATCGGTTACATAGAAATCTACGATTCTCTTATACTTGCGATTCTCATACTCCATATAGGCAAGGCGCAGGCAACGGTACTTCACACCATTATCTGCCTTGATGGTAACCTTACCATCAAACTTTATCTGAGCTGGAGTGCGGTTCTTTCCATCAGCAATAGGGAATTTTACGGTATAACCCTTCTTCCAGTTGGCAGGATCGAAACTGCGGGCACGCAGGAAGATGTTCATCATGTCAAAAACACAATCATCGTAGGTGGCATTCTTCCATACATGCTTACCATCATGCTGCTGACGGTGCTGTTTGAGATGACACCTACCGCCAGAATAGCTGTAGAATACCTCATCTACCGTATAGCGCTTGCCCTCGTGAGCTCCCTTACGGAAATACATAGGCGCCAAATCGGTGCCGCTGTAGCAGAGCAGAGTGTCGCGAAGCACAAAGATATCATCTACACGCTTATTGCCTCTTGTAACAAGAGAACCGCGATAAGCAGGCTTACCATGACGGGTGGTTTGGACGATAGACATACTGGCATTACCAGCTTTTACCCAAACAAACTTCCAATTGTAATACAGATTGTAAGTAAGGAACTCACCCGACTTGAAGGCTGTATTACGGAAGGTACACTGGGCAGACACCGTAGTGCTGACCAAAAGTAGCAATAATGCAATCCCGAATGATTTGATCGTTTTCATAACTCTTTATAATTTAGGAATGTACTCGATGCCAAGTTTCTTGGCACGTTGCGCATTCTGGTTCTTAACTTTCTTTTCTTTATCAGGCTTCTGCTTGGTAATGGCACCAGGCTTCTGACGGGAAAGTTCACGGGCCGTAGGATCCCAACTCTCGGTTAAATCCCATTTAGCCTTGCATTCTATCACGTCTGGATAGTAATACACCTCTTCTGCCTGTTCATCCTTATCATAGCAGCCTGTATCCCACTTGCCGTTGCCGTTGCGGTCTACTATCAGACGCATGTAATACTTCTCCGGCTTGAGATAATAGAATTCGGCTACTCCGTTCACTGCCTTCACTTCTTTCACCACCTGATCCTGCGCATTGAGTAGCTGAACAAGGAGCGGATGATTGTCGAAATCGTGCGTTACATTAATGAGCAGCGTGCCGTAAGTATCCAGGGAATTGACCTTGAAACCTTGTTTTACAGGTTTAGATACAAGTCCGTAGATGTCCTGGAACGCGGCAGAATCAACCTCCAGACTATATTCTATGTCCGGACGCCACTCGCCTCTCAGAATATACTTGCGGTTGCCCAGCGGCTTAAACTCCATCGGCACCCTATACCATAGCGTATCATGCTTGGCATAAAGATGAATGCCTGCCGTATCGGCCTTGGCAAGCGGCGTATTGAAGGTGAAGATAACATTCTTGTCAGGATCGAGCTGAGAAGAGACACTCATCTGAACATCAAGCGGTTTTACTGCCATCACGCTATCATAAGGTTCACCCTTCTTCTTCAGTTTTTCCTGCTTCTTGGTCCATTTCTCCAGTTCCTTAGCCTGCGCCTTCATACGCTTTTCGTAAGGTTCCTTCGAAAGAATTTCGAGCGTATCAGTCTGGTTGCGGAGCACGCCCGTACTGTCTGTCATACGGTAAGTAAGCTCTATATTCAGCGTATCCTGGTTGACCAGCGCCGTATCCTTGAGCCAATAGGTAAGCGTATCGTTCTTCTCCGATTTTTCCAGAATAAAGGCATCTTTCTCATTAAAATTCAAGCCCTTGATCTGTGGCAGGATAGAATCACCATAACTATAATAGAGCGAGAAGCAGTTGGCCTTCTGACGCTCTGCCTTGAGGAAGAAGCGGTCGGAAACCAGTTCGGTAAAGGCACGGAGCACTACATTATCCGGTAGGAAATGAGTATAATTAACCTGATCTATCGACTTGATATGCAAGGAATCAATCCATGTAGTATCCTGTCGTACATCCGGCTTGCTTGACGGCACGATAATATCATGAGAAAAAGCGAGTTTTTCGCTTTTCTGGCTGAACATATAGTTGCCATCCATATCCTGCAGGGCATAGATGCGGTAAGAGCCCGGAGCCACACCTTTTATGACAAAGCGACCACGGCTGTCGGTACGGCTTACACGTAGCATAGGCTTGGTCTTGAAGGCTGAATCGGCATGATCAGCGTAAAGACCTACCAGAATACCCTTGATAGGCTCCAGATTCTCCGATTCGAGCACATATCCCGACACCTCCATCGTATCGATGACCTCGCCGGTAGAGAAACTGTAGGTATAGTTTCCCATCGGATTGCCCTCGTTATTATCGCTGATGGCATCGGAAAAGTCGATGGTATAGGTAGTATTCGGCTTGAGCGAATCTACCAGAGAAATCTGAATATGCTTGCCCGAAGCCTTGATTTCAGGCACTTCGAGCTGCGGAGGCGAAACAACCACTTTCTCGGTAGGATTATCTACCTTGATATATTCGTCGAAATAGATATTCACCTTCTTCTGCTTCACATTTACGCCCTTATCGGCTGGCGAAGCTCCAATCACCTTAGGAGGAGTTTCGTCGAACCAACCACCATCCGGCTGTCCCATCTTGGCACAGGATGCCAACATGAGGAAAGCTAAGACGTAGAAAGGCAGAAACAGTGAATTTGCCTTCAACTTGCTCTTTATGTCGTTCAATTGAATCATTCTTTATATCTTCTTAATATCGCAGCATCACTTCAACTTCAGGCGGAAGAAGCATGCAGCTTGTTTTATTTGTTCATCATGAGCATCTCATCAATGTTCTTGCGGCTGTTGCTCAAGCGTGGAATCTTATGCTGTCCACCTAACTTGCCCTTGCTCTTCAGCCATTCATTGAAGAGTCCCGGCTTGGCCTTCACTATCTCCAGATGCTGGAGGGTAACGTCGTGAAAGCGCTTGGCCTCGTAATCGCTGTTGATTTCCTGCAGCTTCTGGTCTAACAGACTGGCAAATTCATCGAGGCTGGCTGGCTCCTGAGAGAACTCTATGAGCCACTGGTGACGGCACTTGGCATTACTGTCCATATAAACCGGCGCAGCGGTATAATCAGAAACCTGAGCACCCGTCTTCTCGCAGGCATAAGCCAATCCCTTCTCGGCATTATCCATGATCAGTTCCTCGCCAAATGCATTAATAAAGTACTTGGTACGGCCGGTAATGACAAACTTATAAGGATTCTTGCTGGTAAACTGAACCGTATCGCCGATGAGATAGCGCCACAAACCACAGGAAGTGGTGATGATCATAGCGTAGTTCTTGCCTACCTCAACACCCCAGAGAGGCACAACGGTAGGATTCTCGCTGCCGAATTCGTCCATAGGGATAAACTCGTAGAATACATCATAATCTATCATAAGCGACATGGCTGGGTCTGCCGGATCATCCTGCAGTCCGAAGAATCCCTCGCTGGCATTATAAGTCTCCATATAATGCATGTTCGGCGAAGTGATGAGCTGTTCATACTGCTTGCGGTAAGGAGTAAAGGCAATACCGCCATGGAAGAATACCTCCAGATTAGGCCATACCTCTTCCAGATGCTTCTTGCCGGAAAGTTCCATGACACGCACCAGCACACTAAGCATCCAGCTAGGAACACCCGAGATATTGGTTACGTTCTTATTCATCGTTTCGCGGGCAATAAGGTCGCGTTTCACTTCGAAATCGCTCAGGAGAGCGGTTGACTTCTTAGGAACACGCACCAGATTGGCAAGCGGATTGATATTTTCGATGAGGATAGCGCTCAGGTCACCCACCAGACTATCCGACACATTATAGTTAGGCGAATGACTTCCACCTAAGATAAGGCTCTTGCCATCAAAGAGTCTGCTCTTCGGATTATTGCGCAGATAATAGGCTACGGCATCAAAGCCTCCGGCATAATGAATGCCATGCAAGCCATCATGAGAGACCGGGATAAACTTACTCTTATCGTTGGTGGTGCCAGATGACTTGGCGTACCATTTTACCAGTCCCGGCCATAGAATATCCTTTTCGCCATGACGCATACGGTCGATATCCCCCTTCAACTCCTCGTAGGTATTGACAGGAATATTCTGTGCAAATTTATCATAACTGTTGGTGGTATTTAATAAATGCTTGACACCATATTCAGTATTTTTTCCTTTATTTATAAGGTGCATAAGCACTTTATGCTGCAAATGTTCTGCATCATAGACATACTTCTCCAACTCCTTCTGCCGAGGTTTGAAGACGTTACTTACTATCGTTGTTAAACTCATATCTAGATATATATCATTTAAGTAGATGCAAAAGTAAATCAAACTTTTGATATAGAGAAAGTTTTTACTATTTTTTAATACAAAAGGGTAAGATAAAGTATACAAAAAGGAAATATACAACACAAAAGACTCCCATAAGTGGCGATATTTACCATCTTATGGGAGTCTTCTGTTAAATCGTATTTCCTATCCGGAAAGAGATACAGTTTACTCATCGTTACCGAAAGCAGCCGCTTCGGCAGCGGCAATAATCTCTTCTCTTGATAATTCCTTAGGCTGAGCCGTGATGTCGCTCAAATCGAACTCATCACTCTCCTTCTTTTCATCCTTCACCTCGACCTGCACTTCAGTTTCCTGGGCAGTTTCGGCAGATTTCTCTGTGAAAACCTCCTCTTTGAAAACATTGATGTGCTTCTCCTCTACCGGTGCGTTTTGTGCATCAGCATCCTGCGAGATGATGAAATCGTCTTTCACTTCTGTGTTAGGCACGTTTTCAACAGGTTCCTCTTCCATCTTGGTGCGGTTAGCCTTAGCTGTGAACACAGCATCAATATACTGAGGTTCTTTGCGCAGTTTTTCCAAGCTAGTCTTAGAAGCCACCTGCTGGCTTTCCTTTTTGGAATAGCCCTTTCCTACTCCACCTTCAACACCTTCGAGTACAACCTGATAGGTGAAAATTGGGCTACCATTCTTGTCTTTTTGCTGGTCTAGCATAACGAAATCCAGCTTCACGCGGTTTTTCTGGCTCCATTCGATGAGTTTGCTCTTGAAGTTAACCTCCTTATAAGCCACCTTATCGATGTTTATCATTTGTGCAAGAATACGTTTCTGCATAAAATACATGCAGGCATCGTAACCACGGTCCAGATAAATGGCACCTACCAAAGCTTCGAACGCATTTCCTCCCATATAACTGTTATGAGAAGAACTGTGGCCATTAGAAAGAATCAGCTGGTTGATGCCCATTTCCTGTGCCAGTTTATTCAGCGTATCACGCTGCACTAGCTTGCTTCGGGTATTGGTAAGGAATCCCTCACGCTTGCCAGGGAAATGCTGGTACACGATATCTCCTACTACAGCATCCAAAACCGCATCACCCAAGAACTCCAACCGCTCGTTGTTCACTGGTTTTCCCTTAGAATTGCGGTGCATGATGCTCTTGTGCAACAGCGCCATCTTGTAGTAGCTGATGTCGTGAGGATAAAAACCGAGGATTTCATATAAAGACAAATAAAGCTCTTTATCCTTGCGGAAAGAGAGCTTTATCCTATCTATAAAATTATTCAGCATACTTCTTGAATACTACACAGCAGTTGTGACCGCCGAATCCGAAAGTATTACTCAATGCAGCACGAACCTCACGCTTCTGAGCTTTGTTGAAGGTAAAGTTCAAGTTGTAATCGAGCTCTGGATCATTATCACCCTCTTCGTGGTTGATAGTAGGAGGAACGATATCGTTCTTCACACTAAGAACACAAGCCATAGCCTCTACTGCACCAGCAGCACCGAGGAGGTGACCAGTCATAGACTTGGTAGAACTGATGTTAAGCTTATAAGCAGCATCACCGAAGACAGCCTTGATAGCCTTAGCCTCAGAAATATCACCTACGTGGGTAGATGTACCATGAACATTGATATAGTCAATATCCTCTGGCTTCAGATTGGCATCAGCAAGTGCGCGCTCCATAACGAGCTTAGCACCGAGACCTTCTGGATGAGATGCTGTGATGTGATAAGCGTCGGCACTCTCGCCCTCACCTACCATCTCAGCATAAATCTTCGCACCACGAGCCTTAGCGTGCTCAAGTTCCTCGAGAATCAAGCAACCTGCACCCTCGCCCATGATAAATCCATCACGGCTTGCGCTGAATGGACGTGAAGCATGCTCTGGGTCATCATTACGTGTTGACAATGCATGCATAGCATTGAAACCACCTACGCCACAAGCGCAGATAGCAGCCTCGGCACCACCGCTAACGATGATGTTTGCCTTACCCAAACGAATCAGGTTGAAGGCATCAGCCAATGCATTGCTTGAAGAAGCACATGCAGATGTAGTGGTGTAGTTTGGTCCGTGGAATCCGAAGTGGATTGAAATCTGACCAGAAGCGATATCTGCAATCATCTTAGGGATGAAGAATGGGTTGAACTTAGGACCGTTCTCCTCGTGAGTAGCGAAGTACTTCACCTCATCCTCGAATGTCTTGATACCACCGATACCAACACCGAATACAACGCCAACGTTGTTCAAATCTTCTGTTTCAAGATCAATGTTTGCATCCTTTACACCCTGCATAGCGGCAATCATAGCCAACTGGGTATAGCGGTCAAGCTTGCGAGCCTCCTTACGGTCAATCCAATCATTGACGTTCAGGTCTTTAACCTCGCAAGCGAACTTTGTCTTGAAATTAGTTGTATCGAAATGAGTAATAGGCGCAGCACCACTCTTACCAGCAAGAAGGTTCTCCCAAGTTTCCTCAGGAGTATTACCTACTGGAGTCACAGCACCAAGACCTGTTACTACAACTCTCTTTAATTCCATTTAGTATAATTTAGTTGCTAAATTACTTAGCGTTCTCCTCAATGTAAGCGATAGCGTCACCTACAGTAGCAATCTTCTCAGCCTTATCGTCTGGGATAGAGATAGAGAACTCCTTCTCGAACTCCATGATCAACTCTACTGTATCCAAAGAGTCTGCACCAAGATCATTTGTGAAGCTTGCCTCTGGCTTAACTTCTGCTTCATCAACACCGAGTTTATCAACGATAATTGCCTTTACTTTGCTTTCAATTTCTGACATAATTGTAACTTTTAAAATGTTTATAAATCAATTTCTAATTAAAAATCTGGGTGCAAAGGAACACTTTTTTTTTGAGATAAACAAATATTTTGGCGAAAAAAGTGCATTATAGTGCACAAACACCCCCTAACTGTGCATATTTTTGGCATTTTTTTCCTTTTTTGTTGGTCGTTTCAGATTATTTTGTTACTTTTGTACGGTATTAATTAAACATTTAAATCCATTATGACATTTACAGAAAAAGCCAATAAGATATTTAATCAGGCGATAGCCGATTATCATATCAAAGACAACATTGATACACCAATCAATAATCCATATCAGGAAGGTAGCATCGAGAACTGCCTTTATCTGAAGTGCTGGATTGACACAGTACAGTGGCATTTCGAGGATATTATCCGTGATCCTCAGATAGACCCGGCTGAAGCACTCGTATTGAAGCGCAGAATCGACAAGAGCAACCAGGACAGAACAGACCTCGTTGAGCAAATCGATACTTACTTCCGCGAAACATACAAAGACGTGAAGGTTCAGGATGATGCACGCATCAACACTGAGAGTCCTGCATGGGCTGTTGACCGCTTGAGTATTCTTGCCCTCAAGATTTATCACATGAAGGAGCAGGTGGAACGCCCGGAAGCTTCGGCTGAGCACAAAGCGAAATGCCAAGCCAAACTGGATGTACTCCTGGAACAGCAGGTAGACCTTTCTACAGCTATCGACCAACTCTTGGAAGATATCGAGGCTGGACGCAAATACATGAAGGTTTACCGACAGATGAAGATGTACAACGATCCTTCAACCAATCCTGTACTCTACAAGAAATAAAAAAAGAATAGGAGAGCGCATATA
Organism: Segatella copri; assembly: GCA_021635485.1. Classification (GTDB taxonomy): domain Bacteria; phylum Bacteroidota; class Bacteroidia; order Bacteroidales; family Bacteroidaceae; genus Prevotella; species Prevotella copri_P. Next base: position 21,486 of record JAJWOH010000016.1, read on the forward strand.
CCTTATTATATAATAAGAGGTATGGCTCTCTTTTTTCACCTTATATTATATATAGAAGAAAAAACGATGAAAACTGAGCATATCCTGGTAATTAGATTTTCAGCCATGGGCGATGTAGCCATGACCGTACCTGTAATTCAATCTTTGGCCAAACAATACCCGAAAGTAAGAATTACTGTGCTCAGTCGTCCCTTTGCCCGTCCTTTCTTTGAAGACTTGGCTCCTAACGTTGGCTTTATGGAAGCTGATATCAAGGAGGAATACAAAGGGGTGAAAGGACTCAACGCACTCTATCGCCGATTGATAGCCAAACAGTTTACAGCAATTGCCGATTTACATAGCGTGCTGCGTTCCGATTATCTGCGTATGCGCTTCAACCTGGATAACTTCAAGGTTGCACATATTGACAAACATCGCAAGGGAAAACGCAAACTGGTAGCTTCCAGTGGCAAAAAACTGGTACAGCAACCTACATCGTTCCAAAACTATGCCGATGTTTTTGCACAACTTGGATATCCTATCCACATGGATTTCACATCTATCTATGGAGATGGAAAACAAGGAAATTTGAGCATCTTACCACAGGAGGTATTCGGAGTAGGAGAGAATGCTATCTCTCTAGAAGACAAGCACATAACAGAGCCATGGATCGGTATTGCTCCCTTCGCTGCACACGAAGGAAAAATATATCCGATACAACAGATGGAAAAAGTTATCCAGCGACTTATCCACAATCATCCACACGCTCACATTTTCCTTTTCGGTGGAGGAAAAGACGAAACGCCAGTAATGAACGATTGGGCTGAGAAATATCCACAGGTCATTAATGCTTCTTCTCACCTTCATGGACTGAAACAGGAACTCGTCCTGATGAGTCATCTACATGTTATGGTGAGCATGGATAGTGCCAACATGCACCTGGCATCGCTTGTCAACACCCCTGTAGTAAGCATCTGGGGAGCTACCCATCCATACGCAGGTTTCATGGGCTGGCATCAGGATCCTGCCAATGCCGTACAGCTTGATTTACCTTGCCGCCCTTGCAGCATCTATGGTAACAAGCCTTGCGCCAGGGGAGACTTCGCATGTATGAAGAATATCTCTCCAGAACTGGTAATAGAAAAAATAGACTCTGTTTTGAATAAAAAATAGAGAATCAGAACTCCTATATATAATAAGGTATAAGAAAACCATATATAAATAGGTATAGAAAACAAAAAAACAGATGAGAATCCTATAACCAAAAACAACCATATAAATAACTCAGAGCAGAGAGCAGAATATCCTGATGGATTTCTGCTCTTTTTTGTTTTCCACAAAAGCGTGGATAAGTGTACGGAAAACCTCAACAATAACTTTTTAATAAGTATGTAAATATCCACACATACCTATCCCAAACCCATGAAAAGAGGATATCCACATAGATATTATAAAGTTTTTAGAAACTTTTTCGCAGTTTTTGACCGAAAAAAGATATAAACTTATTAACTTTGCACCGAATTGGGGAAATGTTGATAAAGCGGTTAACGCATTAAGAGCCAAGAAAAAGATTTCAAAGGCCTCTGCGGATAAACTGGAATAAGACTTGGATAACGAAATACGCAAGTTTTTATGCAGAATGTTATCCACTTATCCACGGCATATCATCATCTCTATATTCTCTTTAAAAAAAATAAAAAATAAGAAATATAATATGAATGTTATGGTGAAAAAAGAATGGATTGAGAAAGGATACGTTGACGAACCCGTTGACGAAGCCTTGGACTTGAAAGCTGAAATCAGAAAGCTTTGCAAGGAGAAAGATGCTATTATCCTCGCCCACTACTATACGGTAGGTGAGATTCAGGACATCGCTGACTTCGTGGGTGACTCTCTGGCTTTGGCTCGTAAAGCTGCTGAAACCGATGCCCAGGTAATGGTTATGTGTGGCGTGCACTTCATGGCTGAGACATGCAAACTCTTGAGTCCTGACAAAACCGTGATCTGTCCTGACTTGAATGCAGGTTGCTCGCTTGCTGACAGCTGCAAGGCAGAGGATTTGAAAAAATACAAGGAAGAGCACCCGGGATATAAGGTTGTGAGCTATGTTAACACCACGGCTGCTGTGAAGGCGCTGACTGATTGTGTAGTGACTAGTGGTAATGCCAAGAAGGTGATTGACAGTTTCCCACAGGACGAAAAAATCATCTTTGGTCCAGACTATAATCTCGGTAACTATATAAACAGCGTTACAGGCCGCAATATGTTGCTTTGGAACGGTGGTTGCCATGTACATGAGAAATTCTCTGTAGAGGCTATAGTTAAACTGAAGCAGAAGCATCCTGAGGCTGTTGTGATGGCTCACCTGGAGTGTAAGGCACCAGTACTTGCTGTAGCCGATGTAAAGGGCTCTACAGCCACCATGTTACATTATGCCCAAGAGCATCCTGAAATCAAGGAGTATATTATCGCTACAGAGGCTGGTATCCTGCATGAGCTGGAGCGTAATTGTCCTAACGTAATTTTCTATCCCGTACCTCCAGAGGTAAGCGAGGGTGGAGTAGGTTGCAGCTGCAACGAGTGTGAGTATATGAAGATGAATACGCTCAAGAAGATATACAATGCATTGAAATTTGGTTGGCCAACAGTTGAAGTGGCTCCTGAAATAGCGAAAAAAGCGGTCAAACCAATAGAAAAGATGTTGTCACTATCGTAGAATAATGTGGTGAAAATTATAAGATTGGTGGTAAAATTTGTTTTTTATGGGTGAAAAAATCATATTTCGCTACCATAAAATGTATAATTTACGACTTTATAGACAAAAATCGTCGTATCTTTGCATCAGTTAAAACAAACGGACGTTGTGAAACGTCATTTCATCATCTTTTACTTATACAAATAATATTAGAAAATTTAATCTAATTATAAAGATAGAGCGTTCAAGTGATTTGAATGCTCTATTTTTGTTTATCAACATTTTCCTTTGATGATATTCTTATTTTCCCTTATTGGATAAGCAGTTTTTGATAGAATGCTTCATATCTTTCAGCAACCTTGATGTAGTCGTGATGCTTGTTGATGTATTCGATGCTTTGCTGCTTGAGTAAAGGAATAAGTTCTGGATGCAATACAAGGTGCTCCAGTTCTTGGTAAACGCTTTCGTAGTTAGGAAGTACATTGATGATAGGGCGTAGTTTATCCTCGTGTATAATCTCATAATTTTCAGGTTCTCCGCCACCTATGCAGATGATTCCTCTTGCCATTGCCTCCAGTGGATTCATGGATGGTGTGTAGCTGTAGAGTTGGTCGAGTATAGCATCGCTTCCATTCATTATTTTTACATATTCTACAAAAGGGATGTTTTCGGCTATCTGGAGTTCCGTTTTGTCTGGATATTTCTTTGCAATGGCTTGTGCAGCCTTCAGCATGATATCGGTGCCCTTATATTCGCTTCTGCTTTTGTTGATACCGATGAAGAGTTTTACCTTCTTGGGAGTATCCAATGGTAAGACCTGATGATTTTCCACATGAATATACGAGTTGCTGTTTTCTGAAGTTATAAATTGCGGTTTGATAGGAAAGGGGATAAACGTGGTTTTCTGTGGAAAACTAGGTTGATAACATACCCAGTATTCATACAGTCCTGTCACGATTCCGTCGCAGTCTTCAGCTATCATGCGGTTTAGACGTTCCTTGGCAGTACCCAGCCAGTCTTTCTTTTCTTTTTCAGCATCAGCAGTGATGCGCAATTTCTCTCCCATGTTAAAATCGCTGTATCTCAATGGCTTATCATTGCAACATACTTTTACCCAATAGTAATCCATGCCATATCCCCCCAATATCACTTTCTTGTTATGACGGCGCAGATAGCGATAAATAGGGAAGATACGCTCGGCCTTCAACTCCAAGAACATAGGGTTGATAAGTTGCACGATGTCATATCCACGCAGTTTATGCACAATTGTGTATAACTTCAGTAAAAGTAAGATTCCGCCCAGCTTTCCTGGACGTCGAGCCATGTTGAAATCTCGTGGATAATTCTTCCAAAAGTCACCATTGGATACTACAGTAACTTGATGCCCCAGCTTCCGGAGTCCATCGGCCAGAGTAGCATGTACATTACTGTATTCTCCCATTAATAGTATTTTCATATCAGCGAAGTCTTATTTCTTAATGAAAAACAAGAGGGTTATTCTTCCAACATAAGTACCTATCATCTTTCTGAACATAGTATATTTCTTGGTATAATCCTTGTCGGGAAGTGGATAAAGTCCATGTTGTCTTAGTTCAGCTATGGTTCTATTGAGGACTATCAAACTATGTTTCATCCTGATGTTGTTGTAGAGATAGTCCATAGTGAGTTGGGCTATTCTGCGATTGAGAGCTTGGCGCTCACCAACAGGGATGGCATCTAGCTTGCTTTGCAGTTTGAGGATAACCTGCAGGTTATTGTTCATGCGCAGATTTACCATTTCCTTATCTATCTGATGACTCACAGAGTCTGGGTTTTCCCTGTAGAAATAAGCAGCAGTATCCATCTTGAAGATTCTTTCGGCACGCAGGAACAGCTGAGGGGTAAATTCCTCATCTTCTCCATATACGATGCCTGGAGTAAACTGGAGGCTACCGATGATGTTGTGTCTAAATATATAGGAACAAGCAGATCCGTGCAGATTGTGCTTATTTAAATATTCCGTTCCTGAGATAGGAGTAGGGAGTTCGTAGGGAACTTCCTCTTTAGCCTTGCTATTGGCAAAATTGAAGGTAACTATATCTGGTTGGTGGTATCTAACGATATCCAGACAATGTTCATAGGCAGTTTGAATCAGATAGTCATCACCATCCACAAACTGTATAAAGTTACCTTTGGCTATTTGAATACCATAGTTTCGAGCCACGCTAACTCCCTGATTAGGTTGGCGCAGATAGATGATATGCTGCAAGTACTCTGCCATTTCGTCGAGCGGACAGATGTCGCTGCCATCATCTACCAAGATGATTTCTCTCTCCTTGGCATTGAGTGAGAGCTGGAGAATGCTGTCAATGCATTCTTTGAGATATTGGATAGGCAGGTTGTAAGTGGTGATGATAAAACTTACTAGTGGTGCCTGTATATCTTGTGTATAAGTCTGTTGAGTTTGCATAATCTTTTATATCCTATAATTAATAATAACTTGAGTTTTAGAGAATTGATTAGTCCTTTGTTATTTATCAACTTGGTATATTTGATAAGTGGAGCACAATTCTCATATTTTCCCGATACTTCGAAGAGATCCATCAAAACATTTAATATCTGCGTCAGATAAATGTTGATAGAAAGTTGATATTTCTGCATAATATCATCTCGATTACCTATTGTCTTGAATGTGTGGATAAGTGCCATGCTCTGTCCTATGTATAGACTTAGCAAATCTTCGTATTTGGCGCTAGCTGTTATTCCCTTATTGTTCCAGTAATATAGATAGCAGCCTTTGTTGGTAACTCTTATCTTTACTTTCTGTTGGAAAGTTCCTTCCGTAGGGATTAGACCTATTAGAAAGGGGATGGTTTGTACATCCTCAAAGGTTTTGCCTTTTGGAAAGTAGACGTTCTTGAATAAGCATCTTCTGAATATTTTGTTGCAAGCATAGGTATGAAGGTATCCTTGTTCATTGAGCCAATATTCCCAGCAGTTGTTGTAATTGCGAGGAGTGAATGCCAGCAGTTGTTCTTTGTATGGATGCCCTATTCTTTCCATAATGGGATATTCCAAAACATCTGTTTCTGGATATTTGTTGATTTCGTCCATCAATGCTTGCAATGTGTAGTTTTGGATAGCATCATCGCTGTCGATAAAGGTGATATACTTTCCTTTGGAATGCTTGATTCCTGTATTTCTAGCATCGCTTAATCCGCCATTTTTCTTATGGATAGTAGTTATTCTCCTATCTTTTTGCGAATATTTGTCGCAAAGCAGAGAGCATTCGTCATCTGATCCATCGTCTACGAGGATTATCTCATAGTCGGTGAATGATTGTTGCAAGATACTCTCTATACATCTATCAATAGTGTCTTGCGTTTGATATACTGGTATGATGATGCTCAATTTCATAGATGCAAAGATAGTTATAATTCTTTGAAAAAGATACTATTTTCTATAGTTTTTTCTTATAATTGTTGAGTTTGCTATTTATCCACATAATACAGTATGCTGAGAGCATCATGACAAATGGCATATAGGGAGCCTTAAATCTTGTTTCGCCCTGTACTAGCAAAACTAGGCTGAGCGTACCAAATATGGGTATAAATAAAGGCAGGAATCCCTGTTGCCATAACTTTTTATAGATGACGTAAACTCCGCCAAGCAAAGCTGTCAGTAAGATAAGATAATAATAAACAGTACATAATAATGCCAGGTATTGAGCATTGCTCAGATTGCCTATTTCTTGTATGATATTTCTGTAGGGTAATACTATATAGTTATCTTCAGCTTTTTGCTTATTGGGTAAGAATGCTGCCATATTATCTATGTCGTTCTGATACATATAATATAGTCTATATGGAATCTTTGAAAGATATTCCATTTTATGGTTCAATAGCCATGGTATGCATCTTTGCTTCCAAATCTCACGACATTCAAAACAAGTTTTGTCTTGCATATTTTCTATATATCTAGGTGTGCCTTTTTTGAAGAGAGGTTCACCAAAATGTGGATCAGGAGTGGCGCCACTATAGGCATCATCTGCCATATTATACCAGAATGAGTCACATTGATATACAAAGTAGCCTGTTCGGAGATAGCATTCTGTGCCAAACAATATTAGCATACTTCCACATCCTATTAAGAAAGGAATGTTTTTCTTCCATATCTCTTTTCTTTGAAATAGGAGGATATAGATGAATAGGGAAATGATGAAGAGTACTGCTATAGGGCGAAACCAGTTGGCCCAAGCCATGATAACGCCCGAAAGGATGAGTGTGTATACTTTGTTTTTGCTCAATAGAATATATAGTGAAAGCAAAGCCAAGAATATCATGGGTATTTCACTAAGCAATGTGGTGGATTGCCCCCAGTTGTTGGGATATAGAATATATATAAAGAGTGTAGCAATGGCTATCTTGTCATTGCTTATATATTGGGCAATTTTGGCTATCAGCCATGCTGTCAGAGCTTTACATATACACATCAAAACAAGTATCGGATAGAAACTACCAAACAACCAAAGTGAAAATACTATTAAGTTGATGGAGCCAATGTTCCATATAAAAGGAGTGCCCTTAATAAGAGTACTACATGGATATGCTTCTCCTTGATGCAGGCATACTTGGGCATATTCCAAATATCCATCTGTATCATTCGTTGGAGTATAGCCAAATATGGCTAGAATGATAAGCAGAAAAGCCAAGTATGCTATGGTTGCGATATTGATGATTCTATTATTGCTCATTTGATATACTTTTTACCATTTATGATGTAAACTCCTTGTGATGGAATTTTGTCTAGTCTTTGTCCTTGTATATTGTATATGTATTGTTTTGCTTGATAGTCTAAAATTGTATTATTGATACCTGTAGATGCAGGAAGTAAAGATTGGTCTAGATAGGCTAATCTAGCTTCTATCCATAGATTGATATATGATATTTCCTGCTCAAAGTTTAGTTCATTACCATTCAGGTCGGTATCTTTGCTCCATCTATTTTCTTCTCTTTTGGCTGCGCCACTTTGAGCTAACTTCCGATAGTAGCTATTATATCTATCTAGTAAAGCGCTCAAACTCAATTTGTCTTGTCTCAACTCTTTATATCTGAGAGCTACTTTTTCCTTAAATCCATCAACATTAAGTGATAAGAGTCTGTTATAGATATAAAAGTTCATGATGGCTAAGTTATTATCTGGCTTAACATAATCTGGATGAAGTGGATTGGTAGACCAATTACTGCCTACTGTTGCGTCCAAATCCCATACAGCCAGTGTCATTTTCTTGTCTTGAGCTTGGTCATAGATAGCCCAGTACATATTCTTGCCAGTATTATCTACAGCATTGGTAAATTGCAGGAAGATGTAATAGTCTATAAGAACAGGAATGTCGAAGTATTGGGCAACTTGTGATTTGAAAGTATCGTCATCACTAGTTGCCACAAAATCTATAGCCTGATATAGTAGGCTGTAGTCGGTAGGACATACATCTTCTATATCTGGATATTTTACCTCGAAGGCATTCCATGTTTCTGAGTTGTTGTCATATTCACCTTCTGTTCCCCAGAACAAAGCATTTCCCCATTCGCTGGCTTTCCAAAACATACCATGAAACTCTTGATTTTTGCTATCATATTTTTTTAGTTTCATTTGCTTTCTGTCCATAGCTTCTGTCAGCGAATAGATTCCTGCATATTGATGGTTGAGAATCACCTCTACTACTTTTCCATTAACCGCACTTTGTGCCTTTGGTTCCTTGTCTGCATAATAAGGCTTGGTGCTCATATCTTGCCATATCTCGGTAGCTATTCTGTTTCTCAGCCTGAACAAGTCTATTTGTCCTGCATCTAAAATCCAGTTGTTGTCTTCTCTTAGTCCAAGGAATGATATATCCTTGCTTTTTCCTTTTTCGTTTAGTGTCTTAATTTTATAGTTTCTTTTATGTCTGTCATAATAGTTTGTGGATCCTCCTCTCCATTTTGCTTTGATGAGAGAATGTTCACTATTTGCTGATGTGGGCAGCATGATTTCTATGCTACCATTGGCATAATCATATCCAAAATCTCCCGCTAAGTTGATGATAGGGAGAGATGTAAAGGTAATATATGAACTAAAGGTAACTTCATTTCTTTTACCATTCAGTGAATATTTCTTGCCACCTTCTATATTCTTAAAGGTGTAACTGTCATTCACAGGAATATTATCTATAGATATTTCTGTCCAGAGAGAATCTTTTTCTAGAGTAATATCTGATTGAAAGTCAGTTTGAAAACTTTCTTCCCCAATACTGATGAGATAAGTATTGGTTGATGCGTCATATACTGCTTGGTGTCCATTCACCATAAATTGGGCATGCATTGTTATAGTCAGCATGCAGAATGTATAGAGACTAATTATTCTTTTCATAATGATGTTTTTAATTTATGATTATTTAATGACTGTTACTTCTTCTTTGTTTACTATCCAAACAGCTTTATAGCCATGTTTTATTTTATGGTTGGCTATGCTATAAGCTATTTCTTTAGCCTTATGAGTTCTGTCGATGGTAGTATCGTTTACGTATTGGGGCCATTTGTATCCTGTGGCATGCCAAATAGACCTTCCCCAACCTATAGTTTCATCTTTTGGTACGCAGAAGGATGAGTACTTGGGATAATCATCTTTTATCAATATGCAGTATGCTTTATCCACAGGTTTTCCTGTCTTTTGAACGATGGCTTGTGATATGCTCTTTTCAGGAAGAGAAGTTTGCCATGCGTTATACCAATGGTGAATATCTACAATGGCTGCAGATAAAATATATAAATATAATAAGGTAGATATCTTTTTCTTTGATAACTGACTTTTCTCTATTAAGTAGGCCATAATAATAGCAGCTATGCCCAGTGAGCCATAAGCATTCATGATGGTCATGCTGATGAGTAGATTAGGAGATACTACTAGAGTGAAAGCTGCCAATAAGCAAAAGATGGTCTTACCTTGCCATATATTTTTGTTTTTCCACAATATTATCATAAGTGGAAGAGACAGGAATAGAGTTAATGTTGCCACAAGAAGATTTCTGCTAGGCTGATGTACAATGCATATATAATCAGCAGAAAACCATGTATATCCTATCCAAGTAACAAATCCTTTAATACGGCTGTGTAGGCTGACTACATCATCAGCATAGCTGGCATTGATAAATAGGTTATGGGGAATGGTGAGTCTTATCACGCCATATATGATGGCAATGGCTAAGCCTATCATCAAGTCTTCCCTTAATGTTTCTTTCTCTATTTTTAGGAAGGCAAAGCTTACGATAGGGGGAATAATGGCCCAGGCTATGCCATTGTCCTTGAAGGCTGCTGATAGATAGACGCAAATGGTCCATGCTATATATTTATATTTGTTGTTGATACTTAAATATAGATATACAGATAGGATTCCAAAGAAATGTGCAAAACTTTGGTTGGTAGCATCGCAACTAAGGATATTTCCTAGTACACAGGGGGATATATAGAAAAATATGGTGGCGATATTTCTGGATATTGGCTTAAATCCTAGCTTTTGTATGATAAGATATACCATAATCATACTTCCTATATGTGAGGTGAATACAAGGATATGATTCAAGGTAGGAAAAAACTTAGGGCTTAATCCATTGACATAGCCAATGAGGGCATCTCCTGGTCGCCAAGTCATTCCATAAGGAAGAAAATATTGTAGGAAATTTGGATCTCTGTTGGGAGCCGACAAAGTTGTCCAATCATCAAATGTTGGTAATATCTGCAAAATTCCCAATAAGATGATTGGTGCGCTTATAATGATAAATGTTATGAATCTTTTGTTATTATACATTGTTATGTGAATTATTAAGAGCCGATTATAATATTTCCAAGTTTTGACTTTTGCAAGATGTATGTGATGAGCCAAGATATGCCAAGGCTCATAATGAATAGCACGATGGGATAAAGGATGTAATGCTCCATAGATTGCTGTCCTAGGGTGGAACTATTGGTCTCCAGTATGATGATATGGTGTATGATATATATACCCATCGCATATTTATCCAGTTTTAATATTCTTTTTCTGCCTACCAGCTGTGTTTCATTTTGTTTGCTTAGGATGGTGATGCAGATAATGAGGAGGAGGCTCAATCCTGCGAGTATGAATTTGTTGTTGTCTAATACATACTCTAGTGTAAATAGAAGTGAGCATGCGATTGCTGTATAAGAAGCAACCTTTTTCTTTATGATGTCTCTTTCTAAGATGAAGTATATATAATAGCCTATGATGAAATAGGGCATATATCTAACAAAATAACCTATTCCCATAAAGGGAGTCGGATTATAATAGTTGATAATACAACACGCTGAATATAAGGATATAAGTAAAATGTATTTGCTCCAATGAGGAATTTTATTGATGAAATGGAATATGATAAAGGCTTCAAATAAAAAGAATAAGTACCATAGATGTGATATTCCACATAGTAAATATGTCAAGTCCCATTTTTGAATGATACAGATGAGTAAGCCCCACACGATATATGGTATAAGGAGGCGTTTTGTCTTTTTACAGATAAAGGAACACGAACTTTGGTATCTGCCTGAGCAACTTAAATGTCCGTATAAATATGCACTCATTAGGGTAAAAATGGGTATGTGGAAATATACCAATATATGGGATAGATGATACCATGTGGGTACTGTTTGCCAAGAATATTCTTCACCCCATATATTGCTATAGCCGCAAAGGCAATGATAAAATACCACGATTATCATTGCCCATATTTTTATATAACTTACATACGTCAGTTGTCTCATTATTACTTTATAATAGCTATTTTGCAGACAGTGCCTTTTTCAACATCATTAGTGGCAGTAGCAACCATATATATGCCACTGGCTACTTTTTTCCCATTAGCATCATAACCATTCCAGGTGTATGTACCGCCATTACTCTTGCCTTCATTTACTATCCTACCATTCGAAGTAAGTATCTTGACATCGGCGTTTTGGCTCAGTCCTACTATGGTTATAAGTCCTGTGTAGTCAGGTTTTACAGGATTAGGATAAGCCCACACATTATCAGAAGTCATGCTTTCGTTTGGAGTACTGGAGTCAGACATATATGAGCATAGACCTTTGTCTGTTCCAATAAATACTTCGCCCGTTTTTTCATTGATGGCGATAGATTCTATTCCGTTGGAAAGCAGAGGACTATTAAGTGTGGTGAAATGATGTATTTCTGATAGATTATCCTCACTGATAAGATATATGCCATTTTTTTTGGTACCAAACCATTTGCGGTTGGCTCCATCTACAGCTATACAAGAAACGTCTATTCCACTCAGCAGATAGTCTGCATAGTTAGTGCCATCATTTCTAGGTACTTTCACTTGGGTAAATGTTGGTGCAGATGCTGTTATCTGGTTAGGATCTAATAATAAAGGACCAGCACTGGTGCCTATCCAGATATTGCCATCCTTGTCTTCTGCTGCGCATCTCACAGCACCTACTGATACTTCTGTTCCATCTTCATTTACAAAACTAGTGAAAGCGTTAAGTCTTTCTTCCGAATTGTCTTCAGAAAACTGATAACAATAGAGAGAAGGTACAATCCAGTGGTTATTGACAAACCATAAGAGGCCTCTGCTATCAATCAGCATATTTCCCAATAAGCCAAGACTCTTATTGGTAAAACCTGCATCGTCAAGTTTCATCAAGTCGGGTAGCTGATGGCTTATCCATTGCTTATCTTTAGTAAATTCTATAAGCGATTGAGTCGGAGCTTGACTATTCAGCATCCAAAGATTGCCCTCTTTGTCAAATTTCACTCCCGTTATGAGCTCGTATTCTTTGCTTCTGTTATTATATCTTTCTATTGGAGAGTTCTCGTAGTTATAATATTTTTCGAAGTTTCCATTTTTGTATTCGTAGAGACCATTTCTGCCTCCTACAAAGATATGACTTGTATCAGTAGGGTCATAGTCCAGACATTCCAAATTTTCATAAGTTACATTTGTCTTAGAGCTTATGTTGTCGTCTGGATAGATGTTCCATTCTTCATTCTTTAGCATCTGGATACAGCCTTTTCTAGAGATGCCTACTGCAAATCCACCATCACAAGTATACAGTTGATTGTTGGCAAACTTCATGAAGCCAAAATAGTTATACTTTGGTCCTCCAGGATTCAGCGTGCTTACCATCTGCTTGAGTTCGCTCTTGTCTGCTTGCTGTTTTGCAGTATAGCCTCCCACCTTGCTCCAGTTGTTCTTATCGAGCAAGTTAACTGAGAGGGGAGCGCGATATTGACCATCTGTTTGGCTATAGGCATAGATGCAATTATCCTTGATTTCGCACCAGTTTACCTTGAAGCCTAAGTTGTATGTATCGCTGATTTCTCCATCTGCCACGTTTACTTTTACGATGCCGAAACCATTGCTCATGTAGGCATATTTGTCGTTTACATAGATATCATAGATGGTCTTGTCGCCTGTGGTAGAGGCATTATAGTAATCTGCCAGATTGGTAACCTCATAATTACTCGTGTTCATGAGGTCGATGTTGGAGTTGCTATAGAGGATGAGCAGGCGATGGGCAGCTTGGCAGTAGGCGATGTGCTCGATGTCGCAATCGCTCAGATAGTCTATCTTGCTGAATGTCTGGATGCTCTGGTCGTTCTGATTGTAGACATATAGGTTGTTGGAAGCCTGGACAAATACCAGGTTTCCGGCTTGTTCTATCTCCTGTACGTCGTGGTACGCCATGTAGGCTTTCCAGTCGCCTATGGCTGCTTGCAGTTGTACTACCTGAAGCAGCAGCGCTATGATGATGACTGATATCTTCTTGTTCATATTGGGTTATGCTACGTTTTTATATGTTTCTGTCTAAATGTATATAGTATAATAACTTATATATATTAAACCAGAAAATGCTGGGTTTATTGCCTGTGAGCCTAGCTTTTATTGGCAAACTGAGCAGGGGATATAGTTTTTGGCAGAATGGATAGAGATGCCAGCGTTTCATTTTCAGGGCATAATCAAGTACTTTGGAGTAGCCCTGCAGTTCTTCCTTAAACTGGTTGAGGGTGCGCAGGCTCTCTTCTGTCTTATAGAGGAAACTCATGTTGCCGATGAAATTCTCATATCCCAATGTATTGTCTATATGCAATATCTTGATTTGGTTTTCTTGGAGCGTTTTTCCCCATAGCACGTCTTCGTAGCCATAGGTGATAAATCGCTCATCCAGTGGATATTGCAGCATAATGTCTTGCCTTACCATAAAGTTGGAGGTATGGAAATCTCCGTATGGATTGGCTTGGCGCTGCTTGTAGTCTGCATTCTGGGTACCGATGCACTCAAAGATGTAGCGCAGATTGTGTTGGTATTTCTCATCGTTTCGCTTAATCTGGTATCCACCATAGATAACGTCGCTTTCTTCTGATTGCAGGTATGTGGTAAGATATTGAGGATGAATTACTTGCATATTGCTATCTATGAACAGCAACCAGGGATGCAGGGCTTCTTCTGCCAGAAAGTTGCGGATGGCAGCCCTGCCCACGTTCTTTTCTCTTTCGATATAGCGGCAGTAGGGTAGCGAGCGTATCTTGCGGTTTTCATAGATGGTGAGGCGGTCGGTGCTGCCATCGTCTGCCACCAGGATTTCGTACTCGAAATCGGGCAATGCAGCGGCTTGAGCTTGTAAGGACTTTACAAGCTCAAGGCATACATTATTATATGTAGGGATTAGTATCGAAAGAGAATTGATCATATTATTTCTTCAGATATTCCACGAGTTTTTTCACGGATCTTGCTCTGTGGCTGATGCCGTTCTTGATTTCCTCACCCAGCTCAGCAAAACTCTGGTCATATCCTTCCGGAACGAAGATTGGGTCGTAGCCGAAGCCTTCGGTACCATGTTTCTCGGTGGCGATATGGCCGTTTACGATACCCTCAAACTGGTGGATTTTCTTGATGCTGGTGCAGCCGCAAGGACATACATCCTGTTTTTCGATGTAGCAGATAACGGTGCGGAAACGGGCCTGGCGGTTTTCCTTGCCGTCCAGTTCTCTCAACAGCTTAGCCATGTTAGCCTCACTGTCGTGGTCGGTACCCTCGGCATAGCGGGCACTGTGAACGCCAGGGGCACCATCAAGTGCCTCTACCTCCAGACCGGTATCATCGGCAAAGCAACTTACGTGGTAATGGTCATAAACATACTGCGCCTTCTGCAAGGCATTCTCTTCCAATGTGTTGCCGGTTTCTGGAATATCCACATCGCATCCTATTTCCTTCAGCGAAACCACCTCGTAGTCGCTGCCCAGGATGTCGCGAATCTCCTGGAGTTTATGCTGGTTATTTGTTGCAAAAACTATCTTTTTCATAAGTTTATAATTTATAGTTAATAGTTTGTAGTTTGTAGGGCATTCTTGCAATAGTGCTTCTTGCTATACGGCGAAGCCGCTATAAACTTTTAACTTTTAATTGATTTTATATCTTTCTCCTTAATTTTCACCTTCATTTCATCAAATCCCTCGCCATACACACCGATGACGGAACTCTGGCTGACGAAGGCATTCGGGTCGATAATCTTGACGATACGGAAGATGGTGACGCTCTCGTTCTTCTTTGCCAGAATACAGAGTACTTTCATCTCGTTGCCTGTGTACCAGCCGTGGCCGTCGAGAATGGTTACGCCATGATCCATCTGCATACCGATGGCATTGGCTATCTCCTGATATTTCTTGCTGAATATCATAAACTGCACACTTTCTCGCTTGGCATTCATCACATAGTCGAGTACCAGATTTTCTATCACCATCGTACAGAGACCGAATACCACCTTTCTAACGGCATCTATCGTGGTAAACTCTGGCTTCGCATTGAAGACGAAGAAAGAACTGCCCACGATGAGGAGATCCACGAAGATGAGCACCCGTCCCAACGATATATTGTGATATTTGTTGACGATGGCAGCAATGATATCCGTTCCACCTGTACTTCCATTATGCAGGAAGACGATGGCGAGTGATAATCCGGTAAACAGACAGCCGATGATGAGCGACATAAAGTCCTGTCCCTCTCCCAATATCTGCACCATCTTGCCATCTTCACCTATCATCCAGTCTTGCGCCAGAGCCAGAAATAGGGAGAGCATGATGATGGCATAGATGGTCTTCACCATGAATTTGAATCCCAAAATCTTCAGCGCGGCAAGCAGCAGGGCGGCATTGATGAGAAAATAAGACAAATAGATAGGTATCCCCGTGCCGTAGTAAATCACGGCTGCGATACCCGTTACGCCACCCGTTACTATCTGGTATGGAAGCAGAAAAATGGTCCATCCAAATGTGTAAAGCAAGAGTCCAAGGGTGATGTAGAAATAATCCTTGCACTCATTCTTAATTGTTTGACTGATTGCTATTTGCATAACATTTTCCTCGTATTTTAAAGTAGTTAAGGAGTTAAAGGGAGTTAAGAAGTTAAGACAACAGCTTTTGTTTTCGTATATCTTCTATTGACAGGATATACAATTGTCTTAACTCCTTTTACTCCTTAACTCCTTAACTTCTTGTTATCTATAAATTACTTTTTCAACACTACGTTGACGATCTTCTTTGGTACGATGATCACCTTCAACACGTTGAATCCCTCCAAGTACTTCTGGCTCTTCTCGTCTGCCAATACCTGCTTCTGGATTTCCTCGT
>JAJWOH010000016.1:37933-42178 GCA_021635485.1 Segatella copri
TCCAAGTACTTCTGGCTCTTCTCGTCTGCCAATACCTGCTTCTGGATTTCCTCGTTAGGAGTATCCACAGGGAAAGTCATCTGGAAACGAGCTTTACCATTGAAGGAAATAGTGAGCTGCATATCGTTCTCCTTCAGATACTGCTCATCATACTTTGGCCATGCTGCATCGCAAACGCTGCCCTGCTCGCCAAGTGCTGCCCACAACTCTTCTGCGATGTGTGGAGCGAATGGAGCGATGAGGATGACGAGGTCTGTGAGCAGTTCCTTGTTGCGGCACTTCTGCTGACCGAGCTCGTTCACGGCAATCATGAAGGCTGAAATAGAAGTGTTGTAAGAGAACTTCTCGATATCCTCGCTTACCTTCTTGATGAGCTTGTGAACGCTCTTCAGACTCTCTGGCTTCGCAGCCTCGTCGGCTGAAGGAAGGAAGTTGTCGGTGCGGTTCTCGTAGAACAGACCCCAGAACTTCTTCAGGAAGCGGTGGCAACCGTCGATACCGTTGGTATCCCAAGGCTTGCTTGCCTCTACAGGACCCAGGAACATTTCGTAGAGACGCAGGGTGTCAGCACCATACTTCTCGACAATCATATCTGGATTCACCACGTTGAACATACTCTTAGACATCTTCTCGATAGCCCATCCGCAGATGTACTTGCCATCTTCCAGGATGAACTCAGCGTTCTGATACTCAGGACGCCAAGCCTTGAATGCCTCGATATCCAATACATCGTTGCTTACGATGTTTACATCTACGTGGATTGGAGTTACGTCGTAATCCTTCTTCAGGTTCAGGCTTACGAATACAGGAGCCTTGTCGTGGTCATCGCTGTTGATGCGGTAAACGAAGTTAGAGCGACCCTGAATCATACCCTGGTTCACCAGTTTCTGGAATGGTTCTTCCTTGCAGCTTACGCCGAGGTCGAAGAGGAACTTGTTCCAGAAACGGGAGTAAATCAAGTGACCGGTAGCATGCTCGCAACCACCTACGTAGAGGTCCACGTTCTGCCAGTACTCATCAGCCTTCTTGCCTACGAGAGCCTCGTCGTTGTGAGGATCCATGTAGCGCAGGTAGTAAGCAGAAGAACCTGCGAAACCTGGCATGGTGTTGAGCTCCAGTGGAAATACGGTCTTGTTGTCTACGAGGCTCTTGTCAACCACCTCTTTCTTCTCAGCATCCCAAGCCCACTTCTTGGCTCTGCCCAATGGTGGCTCGCCAGTCTCTGTTGGCTTATAGGTCTCAATCTCAGGCAATTCGAGTGGCAGGCACTCCTCTGGAACCATCTGTGGCATTCCATCCTTGTAATATACAGGGAATGGCTCACCCCAGTAGCGCTGACGAGAGAAGATGGCGTCGCGGAGACGATAGTTTACCTTTACTCGGCCGATGCCCTTCTCGGTAACAAACTTCTTGGTAGCTGCGATAGCCTCCTTCACGGTGAGTCCGTTCAGAGAGAAGCCATCCATGCTGCTCTTGCCTGCCACAGGTGAGTTGGTTACGATACCTTCCTTGGCATCGAAGCTCTCCTCTGAAACATCAGCACCCTCGATAAGAGGAATGATAGGCAGGTTGAAGTGCTTGGCGAAGGCGTAGTCACGGCTATCGTGAGCTGGCACAGCCATGATGGCACCTGTACCATATCCTGCCAATACATATTCTGAAATCCATACAGGGATTGCCTCGCCTGTGAATGGATTGATTGCATAACTTCCTGAGAATACACCGGTTACGCTGTGGTTAGCCATACGGTCAAGCTCGGTACGCTTCTTCACGTAGTCGAGATATTTCTCTACCTCTTCCTTCTGCTCGGCAGTAGTTACCTGCTGAACATACTCGCTTTCTGGAGCTAGAACCATGAAAGTAACACCAAACATAGTATCGGCACGGGTAGTGAAGATGGTGAACTTCACGTCGCTGTCCTTTACAGAGAATACTACCTCTGTACCCTCAGAACGGCCAATCCAGTTTTTCTGGGTTTCCTTGATACTGTCGCTCCACTGGATGGTCTCCAATCCGTCGAGCAGACGCTGAGAGTAGGCTGATGTTCTCAAGCACCACTGCTGCATCTTCTTCTGGATAACAGGATAACCGCCACGCTCACTTACGCCGTTTACTACCTCGTCGTTGGCAAGCACAGTACCCAGGCCTGGGCACCAGTTTACCATGGTTTCACCGAGGTAAGCGATGCGGTAGTTCATCAGAATCTGCTGCTTCTTCACGTCATCGTAGCTGTTCCACTCCTCGGCTGTGAAGTCAATCTGCTCGTTCTGAGCCACGTTCAAGTCAGCAGAACCCTTCTCCTCGAAGCGCTTGATGAGTTTTTCGATAGGCTGAGCCTTCTGGCAGCCGTTGCAGAAGAATGAGTTGAACATCTTCTGGAAAGCCCACTGAGTCCAATGGTAATACTTAGGGTCGCAGGTACGAACCTCGCGGTCCCAGTCGAAAGAGAAGCCGATTTTGTCGAGCTGCTCACGATAGCGGTTGATGTTGGCTACGGTAGTAACCTCTGGGTGCTGACCAGTCTGGATAGCATACTGCTCAGCAGGCAATCCGTAAGCATCGTAACCCATAGGGTTCAGTACGTTGAATCCGTTCAAACGCTTGTAGCGTGCATAGATATCGCTAGCGATATAACCAAGTGGGTGACCTACGTGCAAACCAGCTCCTGATGGATAAGGGAACATGTTAAGCACATAGAATTTCTTCTTGTTTTCATCCTCTGTCACCTTGTAGGTCTTGTTCTCGACCCATTTCTGGTGCCATTTCTTCTCGATTTCTCTGAAGTTGTATTCCATTGTTTTATCTAATAATTATGTTTCTTTTCTTAAATATAATAAGGTATAACCCTATTCAAGGTGCAAAATTACATTTATTTTGGCACATAACAAAATAAAATGCAAGTTTTTTATGAATTTAATGTCTTAGCATGCACACACTTCATATTCTTTTCCAGCTGGGCGGTAGAGCTGGCTCCTACCAATACACTGGTTACACCTTTCTGCTGCAATATCCAGGCAAGTGCCATTTCAGCGAGTGTTTCGCCTCTTTCTTCTGCTTCTGCGTTCCATTTCTTGAGCTGTTTCAGCAGTTCTGGAGTCAGGGCAGAGTGTTTCAGAAAATGCTCTTTTGCCATACGGCTGTCTGATGGGATTCCGTTGAGATAGCGGTCGGTGAGGAGTCCCTGTGCCAGAGGGGAGAACGAGATGAAACCGATGCCGTTTTCGGCGCAATAATCTAAGGTTCCATTCTCTTGTGGCGCACGGTCTAACATGTTGAGTCTGTCCTGGAAGATAAGCAGCGGACAGTCGCGCTCCTTCAGATATTGGTCAGCAAACTTCAGGGCTTCCAGAGGCCAGCGGCTGATGCCGAGATAAAGAGCCTTGCCTTGCTTTACGATGTCTACCATTGCCTGAAGGGTTTCTTCGAGCGGTGTGTTCGGATCGTAGCGGTGGCTGTAGAAGAGGTCAACATACTCGAGATTCATTCTCTTGAGACTCTGATCCAGACTGGCCATCAGATACTTACGGGATCCCCAGTTGCCGTAAGGACCTTCCCACATATCATAACCTGCCTTGGTCGAGATAAAGAGTTCATCGCGATAGGGTTTGAAATCATCTTTCATCAGTCTGCCCATCGTTTCCTCCGCACTTCCGTAAGGAGGACCGTAGTTGTTAGCCAGGTCGAAGTGGGTGATACCATGATCGAAGGCATAGTGAGTAATAGCACGACTTCTTTCGTAAGGATCCACTCCTCCGAAGTTGTGCCAGAATCCCAAACTGATTTCAGGCAGCAAGATACCACTCTTGCCGCATCTTCTGTACAGCGCTTCTGCATCGCTATAGCGATTGGCGTCAGCATGATAAATACCTTTAATGTCCATCATTTCTTATTTTTTTATTACAGCGAAGAGCCAGAAACTCTTCACTCTTCACCTTTTCTTTGTAAATGCCTATAAATAAGGTGTTTAGCACGGTGAAGAGTTCTTGTCCGCTCTTCACCCACTCTTCACCTCTCTTCACCGGTATATGGTTAGGAGCCTGCCGGCTCCTTCCTTTTCTACCTCGCAAAGGTAATAAAAATATTCAATATAATCGTTGTATTGAATAAAAATTATATTTTTTTCGATATGGAAGAGTAAGTGGAAATGTAGTAAAGTATGATATAGAGGTTGGTTATGGAAAAAATCATTCTGTTTGTACTTCCCTGAAAAAGGTTGTCACTTAGGAACAAACAGAAGTGACAATG
>JAJWOH010000301.1:0-1455 GCA_021635485.1 Segatella copri
TATTACTGTCCGCTAAAACTTTTTGACAGTACAAAAAATTAGGCTGAATCTCCGATTGGGAGGTCCAGCCTTTTGGTTATCTTTGTTTCTGCAACAAAACTAAAGAAACCATGAACAAAGGTAGCCATTTTATCGGACAGCCGGCATATGGTCAGCTAATTAATTTACTCGATCGGACAGGAATTCTTGAAATAAGCCGTTCAAACGGCGGAGAACGCTATGTCAAGAACTTTGACGTGTGGCATCATCTGCTGATAATGCTCTACGCGGTCATAAAGAGGTTTGACTCTCTTCGCGAGATCACGGACTCAATGTTTCCAGAGGCACGGAAACTGGCCCATCTCGGCATCAGCATGATGCCACGCAGAAGCACCCTGTCCGATGCCAATGCGAGAAGGTCTGAAGCCATCTTTGAGAAGATATACCGCAGTCTGTATGCCAGATACAAGGACGAACTTTCCTCGGACAGCCGGAAGAATCCATCGTCAAGTTGGATAAACAGGCTGCAGATCATAGACTCCACGACTGTAACCCTGTTCTCCAACATGCTTTTCAAAGGTGTTGGACGCCATCCAAAGACGGGAAAGAAGAAAGGCGGCATCAAAGTCCATACGAACATACACGCCAACGAAGGCGTTCCTTCTGACGTCAAGTTCACATCTGCAGCCACAAACGACAGCTTCATGCTCAAGCCCACGAACTACATAGAGGGCGATATAGTGGCCTTGGATAGGGCCTATATCGACTATGGAAAGTTCGAGGAGCTGACCAGTCGTGGTGTAATCTATGTCACCAAGATGAAGAAAAACCTTGTGTATCAGATTGATGAAGATTCCGCCTACATGACACCGGAAGGCCTAATGGAGTATAGAGTGAAGCATGCCACATTCACAAAGAAAGTGGCTGAAGGGAGTGACATTGTCCATAAGGCCCGCATCGTAACATACGTTGATATCAAGAAGAACAAGCAGGCAAAGTTAATCTCACTGCTCACGAATGATATGGAGATGCCGGTAGAAGAGATTGTCGCAATCTACCGCAAACGTTGGGAAATAGAGCTATTGTTCAAACAGATAAAGCAGAACTTCCCTCTAAGATACTTCTACGGCGAGAGCGCTAACGCAATCAAGATACAGGTTTGGGTCACACTTATCGCAAACCTGCTACTGATGGTCTTGCAAAAGCACATCAAGCGCAAATGGAGCTTCTCTGGCCTTGCCACAATGGTCAGAATCATGCTGATGTACTATGTCAACCTCTATACCTTCCTCGAGGACCCTGAAAAAGACTGGGCAAAACTGCTCTTAGAAGCAGAATCGGATCCAAATCCGCCTCCAGAAGAACTGCTTCTCTTCAGCTAAGGGGCTTACCCTCAGAAAAATCATCCGCAATGCCGTTACAACAGCACTGCGGATGGATATCTCGTTGCTCGCTAACTTTTAGCGGACAGCAATA
>JAJWOH010000141.1:0-2936 GCA_021635485.1 Segatella copri
GCAAACTGTGGCTTTTTCGTTTTTTTATGCTATCTTTGCACACAGATAGTGTTTTTAAAGATAGATTATCATGGAACAGCAAGTAAAACTACTACCTTATGGGGTGGCAGATTTTGTTACGGTAATAGAGCAGAATCTATATTATGTGGATAAGACGATGTTTATCCCGGAGCTGGAGAAGCAGCCTCGCAATCTCTTCTTCATCCGTCCTCGTCGTTTTGGTAAGAGCATATTCTTGAGTATGCTCTATTCTTACTATGACTGTACGCAGAGCCATAAGTTCCAGAGTCTTTTTGGAAATCTGTGGATAGGCCAGCATCCTACTCCTTTGCAGGGAAAGTATCAGGTGTTGTTCCTCGATTTCTCCCAGATTACGGGTAATATCGATAAGCTTGAGACTAAGTTTAATTCTTATCTCAGCATCAACCTCGATGCTTTTGTCCGTCAATACTCAGAATATTATCAGGCAGAGATGGAAGAAATCCTGGCGCAGGAAGATTTCGAGGAAAAGATGGAACTGATATTCAAGGCAGCCAAGGCGCACCAGTATCATCTGTATCTCATCATCGATGAGTATGATAACTTCACGAATGTCATTCTCAACGAACGTGGTGAGAAAGTATATCATGCAATTACCCATGCCGATGGCTTTTATCGTGATGTCTTCAAGAAGTTCAAGGGTAATTTTGAGCGTATCTTCATGATGGGTGTGAGCCCTGTAACCCTGGATGATGTGACGAGTGGATTCAATATAGGTTGGAATATTTCTATCAAGCCGGAGTTTGATGAGATGCTTGGTTTCTCTACCACTGATGTGGTGGAGATGTTTACCTATTATAAGAAGCATGGTAGTATTCCTGCCGATAGTGATATTGATGCCATCGTCAATGATATGAAGCCATGGTATGATAACTATTGCTTCGCTAAACAGGCATTGAAGAAAAAGACTCGTATGTTTAATTGTGATATGGTTCTTTATTACCTTCGCAATTACATGGATGCCGGATGTCCGCCAGAAGAGATGATAGACCCGAATACCCGTACCGATTACGGCAAGATGAAGAAACTCTTGCAGTTTGACAAGCTGGATGGAGAGCGTAAGGGCATTATCCGCAAGATAGCAGAAGAGGAGCAGATTGTTACCCAGCTTTATGAGTCGTTTTCTGCGTATCAGATTCCAAAGGCAGAGATATTCCCAAGTCTTCTGTTCTATTATGGCATGTTGACCATCAAGGGAACTCGTGGCTCCAAGCTCATTCTGGGCATTCCAAACAATAATGTCCGCAAGCAGTATTATGGTTATCTGGAAGAGGAGTATCAGGCAAAGGCTTATGTGGATGTCAACCAGCTCACCGATTACTATTATGACATGGCATATGATGGTAAGTGGGAAGAAGGATTGCGCTTTATGGCGGATGCCTATGCCAAGGTTTCTTCGGTGCGTGATGGCATTGAGGCTGAGCGAAACCTGCAGGGATTCTTTATGGCTTATCTGAATCTGAATGATTATTATATCACGGCTCCAGAGTTGGAGTTGAATCATGGCTATTGTGATTTCTTCCTTTTGCCAGACCTTACCCATTATGCCAGTCAGCATAGCTACATTCTGGAGTTGAAGGTTCTTTCGAAGAAAGATTTCTCTGCGATAGTTGAAGGTGAGTTCACGGAAGATGGCAAGCCTATGACCAAGGCAGAGAAACAGTGGCGTGAGGCTGTAGAGCAGATTCATCGATATGCTGAGGCTCCAAGGGTTGAGGCTTTGCGCCAAGGTACAAAACTCCATCTCATCATCATGCAGTTTGAGGGGTGGGAACTTAAACGGATGGAAGAAGTATAAAATCAATGAAAAGAATCAATATTATCTTAATAGTACTACTTAGTAGTATGCTTCTTCTTCTAGGTTCTTGCACCCAGAAGAAGATGGTGATAGGTGTGTCGCAATGTTGCGGCGGACTTTGGCGCGAGAAGGTGAATAATGAGATGCGACTGGCGCAGTATCAATATAAGAATGTGGATTTGCAGTTTACTACTGCAGAGAATGACGGGCAGCGCCAGGCTCGTCAGATAGACAGTATGATAGCCAGGAAGGTAGATCTGATTGTTGTTGCCCCTGATAACGTAACTGATGTAACTCCTGCCATCGAGCGAGCTTATCGTGCGCATATCCCGGTTATTCTCTTCGACAGAAAGGTAAAGACAACCCATTATACAGCTTCCATCGGTGGAGATAATGTAGAAGCGGGTAGGGAAGTGGCCCGCTTTCTGGCAAAGAAACTTGATGGAAAAGGTTCCGTCGTTGAGATTACGGGCTTCAAGGATGCTTCTCCTGTCATTGAGCGCCATCATGGTTTCTACGAAGTGATGAAGAATTATCCGGGAATCAAGGTGGTTACCCTGGACAGTAACTGGAAGTTGGAGCGTGCTCAGGAGTTGATGAAGCAATATCTGGATAAAGGCGGACATGCGGATGGCGTCTTTGTACATAGCGACCTAGGTGCCATAGGAGCCTTTCAGGAAGCTGAGAGACGAGGCATTGATAAGCAGATGCTGATAGTAGGCATTGATGGATTGCCTGGAGAATGGCAAGGAGTGGATAGAGTGAAGAGAGGACAGTTTGCTGCTTCTTATGTCTATCCTACCCAGGGCGAAAAGATTATGGAATTGGCTATGAATATCCTTCAGGGTAAACCCTATAAGAAGGATAATGTGATGAAATCATTCCTTGCTACCCCTGAAAACTGCGATGCCATCGCCCTACAATATCAGGATTTGGATGCGAAGATGAAGAATCTGGATCAGATTTCTGTCAGTCTTGATTCTTATTCAGAGGTTTCCCGTATCCAGAAATGGATGCTTTTGATCGCCTTTATTGTAGTTCTGATTCTGTTCTTTGTCATCTACTATATATATAAGGTATATAGAAAGAAGCTGCAGAA
>JAJWOH010000141.1:3036-7368 GCA_021635485.1 Segatella copri
ACTTTAAAATCTTAGCAAAAGATAAGAAAATCGTTTCATGTAACATAATTATTGTTGCAGGAACGATTTTTTTTATTGTTATGGTTGAAAACAAAGTACTTTTGCCAGCAACAAGCAACTATAATAATATTAAAGAATAAACAATTTTATTAATTCAATAAAAACCGTATGATAGAACATTTGAATAAACAATTAACGAAATTACATCTGTCTTTACTGGTGTTAATGTCGCTGCTGATATTCCAATCAGTAGAAGCTCAGCGTCTTTGGAATTTTGATGGGCAAAATCCATTTGCTGATAGCCAGGGACTGAATCCTCTTACCTGTTCTTCGGTGAGAACGAGTGTTGATTATTGTGCAGGCATCAAAGGAAAAGCTTTGAGAACCGATGGATATTCCGTAAGTCTTCGTACGCAGGTTTCATCTCCGTGCCACTCTGTGTCTGCATGGTTTGCCCTAGAGTCTTTGCCTACGGATACGGCTACCTTTATAGGTATCAAGGACAAGAATGGCAATGCTGTTTCCGTGAGCGTTGACTCTTATGGAAAGTTGATGTTTGAGATTTCTGGCAAGAATTCTGGCAAGGAGGTGAATACTTCTGTCTATGCTGGTTGTAAAGTTGAAACTTTTAAGTGGTTGCATCTTTTGTTGGATATCGAAACCTCCACCTTATATTATAATGGTAAAGACGTGGCTTCATTCAAAGGTGTTGTTTCTGATTTGGTAGGTCCGTTTCAGATGTTTTTTTGTCAGGGATTCAAGTCTAGACCTTTGGGAATGTACGATCAGTCATTTATCAATGGCGTGATAGACAATGTACGATTGAATGTTGTGTCTGCTGAAAAGGTATTTTTAAAGGATGAAGTGGCTAAGTATGTTAGGGAAATTCCTGATTTGTCGATTCCTGCCTCTAGGTTTATGACAGACTATAATCGTCCGAAATATCATTTGATGCCTGCTGCCAACTGGACTAATGAGTCGCATGGTTTGATATATTTTAATGGCATGTATCATATTTTTGATCAGAAGAATGCTTCCAATATTAATCTCAAACAGATAAACTGGGGCCATTTCGAGAGCAAGGATTTAGTCAGTTGGACTGAGCGTAAGCCTGTTCTTTCTCCTGATAAAAGCTATGATAGTTTAGGTATCTGGTCGGGCTGTGCGTTCATTAATGATGAAGGAATCCCTCAGATTATTTATACTGGCGGAAGCAGGCGTAATTCCATCAATGCCGCTTTTCCTCAGGATTCATGTTTGAATGTATGGCAGAAGTTTGCTCACAATCCAATCGTTGCAGATTGTCCGAGCGAATTTTCCCGTTCTGATATGAGAGATCCCTTTGTTTGGAAAATGGATGGTCACTGGTATATGGTTGTAGGCTTTGGTGTGACTAGAGATCAGGAGGAGCATGGAACCTTGCTTCTGTACCGTTCTGATGATTTACGCTCATGGACTTACAGAGGTCTGTTTTTTGAGGGAAATCCTCAGGTAGATCATACGGGTATCTTTTGGGAGATGCCTATCGTCATCAAGATGGGCGATAAATATGTCCTGTCTGTCAATCGTGTGCCTCATCGCGGAATCCCAGCCCAGACTCAATATTGGGTGGGCGACATTCAGAATGAGAGATTTGTACCGGATCAGCAGGTGCCAGAAAATCTGGAGGTAATCAACAGATTACTGTCTCCGTCAGTATGGCAGATTGCGGATAGTCAATATGTGGCTATGGCTATTATTCCTGACGAGATAAGAGAAGTGCCTACTTATCAGCAAGGTTGGGCACATCTTTTCAGTTTACCTAGAGTGTGGACGTTGAGAAATGGCAAGATATGCCAGATGCCGCTTCCTGCTTTGAAACAACTTCGTGACAAGGAATCACGTATAGCTAAAGAGAACCTTGTTCGGTCGAAACTCATCTACGATGGTAAGCGTCAGGTAGAGATTGATGCCGTATTCTATCCTCAGGATGCCAGTCAGTTTGGTTTCCAGCTGCAGACAAATGGCGGTAAGGAGAAGTCTTTCATCTATTATGATGTGAAAAAGCAACGTTTAGTGGCTGATCATACGAAATCATCTTTGCAGATGGGTATTCCTCTTGAAATCCGTACAGGCAATTTGCACTTGCCGATGAATTCTCCAGTCCGTTTCCATCTTTTTATAGATGGTTCGGTTATCGAGGGATTTGTTAATGACGAATATGCTTTCACCTCTCGCTTCTTCCCTAAAAATGCAGAGAATGTACAGGTTCAGCTATATTCCAAGAAAGGAAAGACAGAAGCCGAAGTAAAGGTATGGACTCTGAATGGTGCCAAAATGAAAACTAACTTTTAAATAACAATTAATATGAAAGCAAAGAACGTATTGATGACCGTGCTTTTCAGCATAGGTTGTTTAGGTGTGTATGCTCAGGCATCTTCTCTTTACCATGAGAAGTATAGACCTCAGTATCATTTCTCCCCAAGCAAGGGATGGGTAGGTGATCCAAGCGGATTGATGTATTATCAAGGCAAGTACCACTTGTATTGGTGGGGTAAGGCGGAATCCAAGGACTTGGTTCATTTCGAGGAAAAGTCAGCAGATAACGTGATGCAGAATGTGGATTCTAACACTTCCTGCTTTACGGGTTCAGCTTTGATCGACAAGAACAATACGGCTGGATTCGGCAAGGGTTCCTATATAGCAGCCCTTACCGTATTCTCTAAGGATAGCAAGAAGCAGGCTCAGGGCATAGCCTACAGCCATGATGGCGATAAGTTTTATCTTTACGACCAGAATCCTGTGTTGGATTTATGGAGCACAGAGTTTAGAGACCCTACTGTCTTTTGGTGCGAGAAGACCCATAAGTGGGTGATGGTTGTGGCTAAGGCCTTGGAGAAGAAGGTGAAGTTTTATGAGTCTGATGACTTGAAGCATTGGACGTGGTTAAGCGACTTTGGTCCATCAGGAAATTCAGAGAAAAGCTGGGAATGCCCCGATTTGTTCCAATTACCGGTTGAGGGTGATTCTAATGTGAAGAAATGGGTTCTTGTGGTTTCCATCAATTGGGCACAGGAGCAATATTTTGTTGGCGATTTTGATGGCAAGTCATTCAGACTGGAGGCAAATCATCCTGTAGAGCCTCTCTATGTTGATAAGGGCATGGATTATTATGCATCACGTACCTTCCGCGATTATGATGGTAGCCTGCACGATGTTGTGTCTTTAGGTTGGGTAGCCACGTGGGACTATGCTCAGCAGCAGCCTTCACAATACGGAAAAGGCATGTGGTCGGTGCCTCGTAAGCTGGCATTGAAAAAGGTGGGTTCCCTTTATTTTCTGACTCAGCAACCTATTGAGGCTTTGCGTCAGCTTAGGGGCAAGCAGGTATCAGCCAACTATAAATTGCCTTTGGGAAGTGCAAGATTGAAGTGTGCATCTCCAAAGAGTAATGTCTATGAGATGGATGTAACCTTCTCAGCTCTGCAATCAAATGTCTTTGGCTTGAACCTATGTTCTGGACACGGCAGGAAGGTGACAATCAGTTATGATACTGATTCTCATAATCTGGTAATCGACCGTACGCATTGTGCTGATGTGGATATTCCTAAGTTTGACCGTATGGCTCATGCTCAGGTGTTGCCGCAAAATGGGAAGCTGCGAATGCATATCTTCGTAGACAAATCGAGCGTGGAAATATTCTGTAATGACGGTCAGGATGTGTTTACGCTGCAAACTTTCCCTTCTGAAGATCAGATAGGTATCGAAACATTCTCCCAAAAAAGTGTAACGAATATGGAATTGAAATGGTGGCCTCTCCAAGCTATTTGGAAATAGCTCCAAAGATAAAAAATGATTTCGTTTACTGAGAAAATCATTTCATGTACGATTTCTTATAGTGAAAGAACTAAAAGTTACAGTTCTGCTCGCAGACTTTCCCTAATTTTGCGGCAGAAATCAAGCAATGACAATTTTTGAAACTTAAAACGTTATAATAGTATGAACAATCTTTCAAGATTACTAATGAGCTCTGCGCTCTGTGCTGTTTGCACCATAGCTAGTGCACAACAGGTAAATGTAAATGGCATCGTAAAGGATGCTACCGGTGAGACAGTCATTGGTGCATCTGTTATGGTGAAAGGCACAAAGACTGGTACTGTTACCGACTTTGATGGTAACTTCCATGTAGAATGTGCTCCTGGTTCCACACTTGTTATATCTTATATTGGATATAAGACGCAAGAAGTAAAGGCTTCAGACAATATGGAGGTAACACTTCAGGAAGATGCCAACGACTTGCAGGAAGTAGTTGTAACAGGTTATACCACTCAGCGAAAGGCCGATTTAACAGGT
>JAJWOH010000142.1:0-7345 GCA_021635485.1 Segatella copri
GACGTGCTGGACAACTTCTTCAAGAACTTCTTCCGGCAGTGCAAGGAACCCAGCCGCTTCGGTTTCTACCGCATTGCGGCAGACCAAGCTGAAAATCTCTTAGAGGTGATGAAGCAACTGCTGAAAGACCCCGAAGCGAACAAGGAGCTGCTCGCCCCTCACAAGGTGGACACCTCCGACTATGAGAAGAAGGTGCAGGAAGAGATGGCAGCACAACAGACAGAGAAACAAGAACCTCAAAAACAGGAGAACATGGAACAACGGAAAGAACAGCAACAGGACAAATCCGAACAGATGCAGGGCAAACGTGGCTACCAGCCCATCGACGAGAGTAAAATCAACTGGCAGGAGCTGGAGGACAGATGGGGCGTAAAGCGGGACAACCTTGAAAAGTCCGGCGACCTTACGAAGATGCTCAACTATGGCAAGTCCGACTTGGTAAAGGTCAAACCGACCTTCGGCGGCGAATCATTCGAGCTGGACGCCCGCCTCTCCTTCAAGAAGGACGGTGAGGGAAACATCAGCCTCGTGCCGCACTTCATCCGCAAGGAGCAGAAGCTGGATGAGTACAAGGAACACAAATTCTCCGACAATGACCGGAAGAACCTCCGCGAAACGGGCAATCTCGGTAGGGTCGTGGACATTGTGGACAGGGAAACGGGCGAGATCATCCCCTCCTACATCAGCATCGACCGCAAGACGAATGAAATCACGGACATTCCGGCAAGCAGGGTGCGCATCCCGGAGCGCATCGGCAAGACGGAAATCACCACGCAGGAGCGGGACATGCTCCGCGCCGGACTGCCCGTACGCGACAAGCTCATCGAGCGCAACGACGGCAGAAAGTTCGTCACCACCCTGCAAGTGAACGTGGAGCAGCGCGGCGTGGAGTTCGTGCCGGGAACCGGCAAGTCGCCCCGTACCGCACAGACACAGGAAACCAAAGGCGACACATCGAAAAGTCAGGCGCAGGGCGGGGAAAATGCCGCACAGACCAAGAAGGAGCAACGCCGCAACACGTGGACGAACGAGGACGGCAGCATCCGCCCCATCAGCAAATGGAGCGGCGTGAGCTTCACCGACCAGCAGAAAGCCGACTATGTGGCGGGTAAAGCCGTGAAGCTGGAGAACGTGACCGACAAGCAGGGCTTCCATGCCACGATGTATATCAAGTTCAACCCGGAGAAGGGACGCCCGTACCGCTACGACACGAACCCTGACAATGCACAGCAGGTTGCTCCGTCCAACGAGAGCCGCACGCAGGTGGCGGTGAACAACGATGGCAAGACCAACGAGGCTACAAAGAATCTGAGAGAGCCGTTGCAGAAAGGTCAGACCAACCCGAAGGACGCCCGCCAGCAACAGCAGCAGGAGAAGCCGCAGAAGAAAACGGGCAAGGGCATGAAAATGTAATCCCGTGTCCGCCACTGAATCCAAAATAAAATCCAAAGTATCAACAAAAAAGAAGAAGACATGAAGACAATCATTGCAGAAAAGCCCTCCGTGGCACGTGAAATCGCCCGCATCGTGGGCGCGACAAAGAGAGAGGAAGGATATTTCGAGGGAGGCGGTTATGCCGTGACATGGGCATTCGGACACCTCGTTCAGCTTGCCATGCCCGACGGCTACGGCGTGCGCGGATTTGTCCGTGACAACCTCCCGATTATTCCCGACACATTCACGCTCGTCCCCCGTCAGGTCAGGACGGAGAAAGGTTACAAGCCCGACAGCGGCGTGGTGTCGCAGATAAAAGTCATCAAAAGACTGTTCGACACAAGCGAACATATCATCGTGGCGACCGATGCCGGACGCGAGGGAGAGCTTATCTTCCGCTACCTCTACCACTATACGGGTTGCACCACTCCTTTCGTGCGCCTGTGGATCAGCTCTCTCACCGACAAAGCTATCCGCGAGGGACTGCGGAAACTCGAAGACGGCAGCAAATACGACAACCTCTACCTCGCCGCCAAAGCGCGGAGCGAATCCGACTGGCTCGTGGGCATCAACGGCACACAGGCGTTATCCATCGCCGCCGGACACGGCACGTATTCCGTGGGGCGGGTGCAGACACCAACGTTGGCTATGGTATGTGAACGCTACTGGGAGAACCGCCGCTTTACGTCCGAAGCATTCTGGCAGCTCCATATCGCAACGGACGGTTGCGACGGCGAAGTCGTGAAATTCTCATCCTCCGAGAAATGGAAAGAGAAAGAACCGGCGATGGAACTATATAATAAGGTAAAGGCGGCAGGTTGCGCCACTGTCACGAAAGCCGAGCGCAAGGAGAAGACGGAGGAAACTCCCTTGCTCTACGACCTGACCACGCTCCAGAAAGAAGCCAACGCCAAGCACGGCTTCACGGCGGAACAGACGCTTGAAATCGCGCAGAAACTCTACGAAAAGAAGTTGATAACCTATCCGAGAACGGGAAGCCGCTACATCCCCGAAGACGTGTTTGCCGAAATTCCCAAACTGCTCGCTTTCATCGGCACACAGCCCGAATGGAAAGACAAGGTGCGGGCAAAAGCCGCCCCGACACGCCGCAGCGTGGACGACGGCAAGGTGACAGACCACCATGCCCTGCTCGTCACGGGTGAGAAACCGCTCTTCCTCTCCAAAGAGGACAATACCATCTATCAGATGATTGCCGGGCGCATGGTCGAGGCATTCTCTGAGAAATGCGTCAAGGATGTGACCACTGTCACGGCGGAATGTGCCGGAGTGGAGTTTACCGTAAAAGGCAGCGTCGTGAAGCAAACCGGATGGCGTGCCGTCTATGGCGAGGAAAAAGAGGAAATTACCATCCCCGGCTGGCAGGAAGGCGACACGCTGACACCGAAAGGCTCGTCCATTACCGAAGGAAAGACCAAACCCAAGCCGCTGCATACCGAAGCCACCCTGCTCTCGGCAATGGAAACGGCGGGCAAGGAAATTGAGGACGACGCACTGCGGCAGGCGATGAAGGACTGTGGCATCGGTACTCCCGCCACACGCGCCTCCATCATCGAAACGCTTTTCAAGCGCGGTTACATGGAACGCTGCAAGAAGTCGCTTGTTCCCACCGAAAAAGGACTTGCCCTCAATTCCGTCGTCAAGACGATGCGCATCGCCGATGTTGCCATGACGGGCGAATGGGAAAAGGAGCTGGCGCGTATCGAGCGCGGGGAACTGTCCGACGACACCTTCCGCAAGGAGATAGAGGCGTACACACGTGAGATAACCTCCGAACTGATCTCGTGCGACAAGCTCTTCGGCAGCCGTGACTCCGGCTGCGCGTGTCCCAAGTGTGGCACGGGCAGGATGCGGTTCTACGGCAAGGTGGTACGCTGCGACAACACGGAGTGCGGACTGCCCGTGTTCCGGCTGAAAGCGGGACGCACCCTGTCCGACGATGAAATCAAAGACCTGCTCACCGAAGGGCATACCAAGCTGCTCAAAGGGTTCAAGAGCAAACAGGGCAAGAGTTTCGATGCTGTTGTCGCCTTTGACGGGGAATATAACACGACTTTTGTGTTCCCGGAGGCTAAAAAGGACAAGAAATTTTCAGGACGGAAGAAATAGTATTAACTTTGCCACTTGTTCAGAGTAATGAATTGTTCTTCGATACCGGATTACACTCATACTTTGGATTTAGTGGTGGCACTCGGAGGGATACCGAGTGCCTTTTTCTTCCTTTTTCCAACCGATTATCCCGTTAATTATCAATCCGCTAAATCCAAAGTAATGAACAACAAGAAGAAAAACGAGGGTCAGACCGACTTTTCCTATTACGGTCTGTACCTGCTGGACTATCTCCGCACGAACAAGTTTGAACAGGCTGACGACACCGCTTTCATACGGGAACGGGCCGACCGTGCCGCCGAAACGTATGAGAGGGCACGGCTTGAAGGCTATCCCGCCGATGGTGCGCAGGAACTGGCGATGGACACGCTGCTGCGCGGGCTGCATTATTCCCGTTACGCCATCCTCCGCGAAGTCGTGGAAAACGAGTTTGCCGATGAAGTGCCGGAAGAGAAGCGTGAAGCCTTTGTCCTGAAACTGCTGCCGCTTGTCGGCAACGTGTTCTCCGTCTATGACCTCTCGGATGACAATTTCGCCCTGTCTTCCGATTACGACCTGCTCTACACGGAGCTGACGGGAGCAACCGTCCTTTACTTAGACGAATATGGCGTTTAACCGCAAACAGAAACTGCGGGACAACATCGAGGCGATACGGACGGCATTCATCCTTGACAGGGAAAATAGGACAGCGACAACCGAAGAGCGTGCCATACTTCAAAGGTACTGCGGTTTCGGCGGTCTGAAATGTATCCTCAACCCTGCAAAGGAACTGACGGATGCCGTCCGGTGGGCGAAATCCGACCTCGAACTGTTCGCCCCGACGGTGGAGCTGCACAGGCTTATCCGTGAGAACAGCAAGGACGAAACAGAGTACAAGCGGTTTGTGGATTCGCTGAAAGCGTCCGTGCTGACCGCTTTCTACACCCCCAAAGAGATAACCGACACCATCGCGGACGTGCTGGCAGATTACAGCGTCCGCCCCGCCCGTATGCTCGAACCGTCGGCAGGTGTCGGCGTGTTCGTGGATTCCATGCTGCGGCACAGCCCCAATGCGGATGTGATGGCTTTCGAGAAGGATCTGCTCACGGGTACAATCTTGAGGCATCTCTATCCCGACCAGAAAATGCGCACCTGCGGTTTTGAGAAAATCGAAAGACCGTTCAACAATTATTTCGACTTGGCGGTGTCCAACATTCCGTTCGGTGACATTGCCGTGTTCGACGCGGAGTTTCAGCGGAGCGACTCTTTCGGCAGACGCTCCGCCCAGAAAACCATCCACAACTATTTCTTTCTCAAAGGACTGGATGCCGTGCGTGACGGCGGTATCGTGGCGTTCATCACCTCGCAAGGGGTATTGAATAGCACCAAGACCTCCGTGCGTAACGAGCTGTTCAGTCAGGCCAATCTGGTATCCGCGATACGCCTGCCCAACAACCTGTTCACGGACAACGCGGGCACGGAGGTGGGCAGTGACCTGATTGTCCTGCAAAAGAACCTCAGCAAGAAGGAAATGTCGCAGGACGAGCGGCTGATGACCGTGATACAGACGGACACGAAAACCGCCCTGACCGACAACGCCTATTTCATCCACCACCCGGAACGCATCGTGCATACGATGGCGAAACTTGACACAGACCCCTACGGGAAGCCCGCTATGGTTTATCTGCACGAGGGCAAGGCAGCAGGCATCGCCGGGGATTTGCGCCGTATGCTCGACGAGGATTTCCATTACAGGCTTGCCATGCGCTTGTATTCGGGTTCAATCCGGCAGGCAGGAACGGAAGAAAAAGTTGCCGTTCAAAATAAAGTAGAGCGTCCTGCCATAAAATTGGAAACAGTATCCTCGGCGCAGACGGTGGAAACTCCGACAGAAAAGCCGCAACCCGCAGATGAAAAGCCGGAGATAGAACCGCGCCCGCAATATTCCGCAGGCGTGCAGCTCACCCTGCTTGACCTCTGGGGGATGACGGAAGAGGTCAGCCAACCGAAAACCTCCAAAAAGAAAAAGACGGTGAAAAAGGCAGTTACGGCAAAGTCCACTCCGCCCAAACCGAAAGTCACGGTTACACCGACAGCTCCAACTGCAAAACCCGCAATGGAGAATAAGGAGGTGAAAGCGGAGAACACCGCCAAGCCTGCCGACCCGGACGACATCTATGCCACACTGGACTGGGATACCAATCCTCCCATCAACGGTTTCTATGAAATGATGATGGGTTTGACGCCGGAGCGTAGGAAAGAACTTCGGGAACTGGCAAGGCAGCATAACGAGAAACAAGTGGCGGAAAAGACGGAAGTGAAAGCCGTGCCGGAAACTTCCCGTGAGCAGCCACGACAGGAGGAAACACAGCCGGAGGCAGTCGCCGCACCTGCCGTTACAGATACCCCATCGGAAGCGGTGGGGACTTTCCTTTTCCCCGACATCGAAGCGGAAAAGCCGAAGGAGGAAGTCGTGGACCTTTCTCCGCGTGCCTACCACCGCACGCCGGAGATGCACCTGCGCGAAGGGTCGCTGGTGGCTGACCGGGGGCGTCATAACATCGGCTACCTGAAAGACATCACGCCATACGGGGCGACATTCCAGCCGCTCGACCTGAAAGGATACCAGAAGGAAAAGGCGTTGTTGTATGTGTCGCTGCGTGACGCCTACGAGCGTCTGTACCGTTATGAATCGCTCCGGCGCGAGGCAAATGTTCCGTGGCGAGAGCATCTGAATACCTGTTACGATGAGTTTGTCATGCGCTACGGCAACCTCAACGCCAAGCAGAACGTGAAGTTAGTGATGATGGATGCGGGCGGGCGCGACATCCTTTCGCTGGAACGGATGGAAAACGGAAAGTTCGTCAAGGCGGACATCTTCGAGCATCCTGTTTCCTTCGCGGTGGAGAGCCATGCCAACGTAGGCTCTCCCGAAGAAGCCCTGTCTGCGTCGCTCAACAAATATGGTACGGTCAATCTCGACTATATGCGGGAGATAACCGACAGCACGGCGGAGGATTTGCTCACTGCCCTGCAAGGGCGCATCTACTACAATCCGCTCGTGACCGGTTACGAAATCAAAGACCGTTTCATCGCCGGAAATGTCATAGAGAAAGCGGAACGCATAGAGGCATGGATGGGTGACAATCCCGAAAATGAGCGTATGCCGGAGGTGAAGCAGGCGTTGGAGGCTCTGAAAGATGCCGAGCCGCAGCGCATCGCCTTCGAGGATCTGGACTTCAATTTCGGGGAACGCTGGATTCCGACGGGTGTCTATGCCGCCTACATGAGCCGGCTGTTCGACACGGAGGTGAAAATCGCCTATTCCGCAAGCATGGACGAGTTTTCGGTGGTGTGCGGCTACCGCACCATGAAAATCACGGACGAGTTTCTGGTGAAGGGGTATTACCGGAACTATGACGGTATGCACCTCCTAAAACACGCCCTGCACAACACCTGCCCTGACATGATGAAGTCCATCGGCAAGGACGAGCATGGCAACGACATCAAGATGCGCGACAGCGAGGGAATACAACTCGCCAACGCCAAGATTGACGAGATACGAAACGGCTTCTCCGAATGGCTCGAAGAGCAGTCGCCGCAGTTCAAGGAGCGGCTTGTGACGATGTATAACCGCAAGTTCAACTGTTTCGTGCGCCCGCGCTACGACGGCTCCCATCAGACCTTTCCCGACCTCAACCTGAAAGGGCTGGCAAGCCGGGGTATCAAGAGCGTCTATCCCTCACAGATGGATTGCGTCTGGATGTTGAAACAGAACGGCGGCGGAATTTGCGACCACGAGGTG
>JAJWOH010000143.1:0-7322 GCA_021635485.1 Segatella copri
GGCGGCATGAGATATTGGATTTCAAAGTTGGTGCAATCCTGCACGGTGATTGCCTTTCCTTTCGGAACGATGGCGGTGAATGTGTTGGGATGCCTCATCATCGGGTTCCTCTCGGGATTGAACTGGAGGGAAGGGGGATGGATGTCGCCATCTGCCAAACTGCTGCTCACCACGGGATTCTGCGGAGGATTCACTACCTTCTCTACCTTTATGAACGAGGGAGCAGGACTGATGAAAGAAGAGAATTACCTCTATATGATGCTCTATCTCTTCGGAAGTCTGACGCTGGGACTTATCGCCGTTCTCGCCGGACATTATCTGGCGAAAATGATTGCATGAGAAATTTCGGAGGATAGGAGGAAGAAGCCCCGGATTATCGCATAAAATACAGAAGATAGTATTCCATCAGATGAAGAAATGATGAAAATACTATCTTTTTTATTATTTTATATTTCCAAAATGCCTTAATTACGAAATTTATTCGTAAATTTGCAGAAATAATCTGCATTCGACAATTTGAAAGCAAGCTTTCATCATGCTCGTTTGCCTAATTTTTGCACCAATGAATTCATTAGATACAAACAATATAAAATGGAGTGAGAATGTAATCATCGCTGACGCCGACTATATCGACAGAGTGGCTTTCGACCTGATAGTCAACTTCGAACGAATGATTAACCGTCGCATCCAACCAGCCGATATGGCACAATGGGCTGTCTGCATTGCCCTTGACGGAGGTCTGAGAGAGGGCGAGCACGAGACACAGGTTGTGCTTATCCACGACAAGCAGTCGATGGCGATGAAGAACTTCCGCCCAGCCAACTATGAGAAGGATCTGAACGCTCAGGCTTTCAAGGATGATAAGCTCGGAGAATTCATCATCTCTTCGTATCCTACTGAGGAAAAGATGGTAGGCAAGGATGATTTCCTCGTAGATGTGGCACGCACCGTATGCAACGCCAAGGAGGTGAAGCGAGTGATGATCATCCCAAATTCTGAGGATGGAGATGCTTACGACCGGCTCCGCGAGATACTTCGCAAGGTAGATGACGATGACAAGCGCATCACCCTCTTTGCCATGCAGCCCATGCCAGGCGGCAACTTCAGACAGGAGATTCTCGGATATTCGCTCATGAATGCCCTGGGAATCTCGGCAAATGAGATAAAGTAAACATTAAAATAATAAACATAAAAAAACAAGATTATAAATGAGTAGAGTACTTATGATTGGCGCAGGTGGCGTGGCTACCGTGGCTGCCTTCAAGATCGTCCAGAACCAGGACGTTTTCACCGAGTTTATGATTGCTAGCCGTCGCAAGGAAAAATGCGATAAGCTGGTTAAGGATATCCATGCCAAGGGCTACAAGATGGATATTCAGACAGCTGAGGTGGATGCCGACGACGTTGAGCAGTTGAAGGCTCTCTTCAATAGCTATAAGCCTGAGCTCGTCATCAACCTCGCTTTGCCTTACCAGGACCTCACCATCATGGATGCCTGTCTGGCTTGCGGTTGCAACTACATGGATACAGCTAATTATGAGCCTAAGGACGAGGCTCACTTCGAGTACTCATGGCAGTGGGCTTACAAGGATAAGTTCGAGCAGGCAGGTCTCTGCGCTATCCTCGGCTGTGGTTTCGACCCAGGTGTTTCCGGCATCTTCACCGCTTATGCAGCCAAGCATCACTTCGATGAGATTGAGGTGCTCGACATCGTGGATTGCAACGCCGGTAACCATCACAAGGCTTTCGCAACCAACTTCAACCCTGAAATCAATATCCGCGAGATTACCCAGAAGGGACTCTGGTACAAGGATGGCGAATGGATTGAAACCGACCCACTCTCTATCCACAAGCCTCTCACCTACCCTAACATCGGCCCTCGCGAGAGCTATCTGATGCACCACGAGGAGTTGGAGAGCTTGGTGAAGAACTACCCTACCATCAAGGAGGCACGCTTCTGGATGACCTTCGGTCAGCAGTATCTCACCTACCTCGACTGCATTCAGAACCTCGGCATGAGCCGCATCGACGAAATCGAGTACGAGGCACCATTGGCAGACGGTTCTGGCAAGACTGCCAAGGTGAAGATTGTTCCTCTGCAGTTCCTCAAGGCCGTATTGCCTAACCCACAGGATCTCGGCGAGAACTATGATGGCGAGACATCTATCGGTTGCCGCATCCGTGGCAAGAAAGACGGCAAGGAGCGCACCTACTACGTTTATAACAACTGCAAGCACCAGGAGGCTTACAACGAAACCGGCATGCAGGGCGTAAGCTACACCACCGGTGTACCAGCCATGATTGGTGCCATGATGTTCCTCAAGGGCATCTGGAAGAAGCCAGGCGTTTGGAACGTAGAGGAGTTCGACCCAGATCCATTCATGGAGCAGTTGAACAAGCAGGGATTGCCATGGCACGAGGTGTTTGATGGCGATTTGGAAATCGACTAAACTTTAAATAAAATAAGAATATGGCAAAAGAAATGCAAGAGGGAAAATTGAATCCTAATGAAGGCAAGCTGAAAGCTCTTCAGGCAGCCATGGCTAAGATAGAAAAGGACTTCGGTAAGGGCTCTATCATGAAACTCGGAGATGAGCACGTTGAGAACATCGAAGTTATCCCTACAGGCAGTATCGCTCTCGACAATGCACTGGGCGTAGGCGGTTATCCTAAGGGACGTATCATCGAGATTTACGGTCCGGAATCTTCCGGTAAGACAACATTGGCTATCCATGCCATCGCAGAGGCTCAGAAGGCTGGCGGTATCGCTGCTTTCATTGATGCCGAGCACGCTTTCGACCGTTTCTATGCGGCTAAATTGGGCGTTGATGTTGATAACTTGTGGATTTCACAACCAGATAATGGTGAGCAGGCGTTGCAGATTGCAGACCAGCTGATCAGTTCTGCTGCTGTAGACATCGTAGTTGTTGACTCAGTAGCCGCCTTGACTCCTAAGAAGGAAATCGAAGGCGATATGGGCGATAACGTGGTAGGTCTTCAGGCTCGATTGATGAGTCAGGCTCTCCGCAAGCTCACCTCTACCATCAGCAAGACCAACACTACCTGCATCTTCATCAACCAGTTGCGCGAGAAGATAGGTGTTATGTTCGGTAACCCAGAGACAACCACCGGTGGTAATGCTCTGAAGTTCTATGCATCTGTGCGTTTGGATATCCGCAAGGCAACAGCCATCAAGGATGGCGATGAGGTAGTAGGTAACCTGGTTCGCGTAAAGGTAGTAAAGAACAAGGTAGCTCCTCCTTTCCGCAAGGCAGAATTCGACATCATGTTTGGCGAAGGCATCAGCCGTGCCGGTGAGGTATTCGGTCTGGCTGTAGCCAACGATATCATCGAAAAGAGCGGCAGCTGGTATAGCTATGGCGGTTCTAAACTCGGACAGGGTGCCGATGCCTGCAAGGCTTTGCTCAAGGACAACCCTGAACTTCTCGACGAACTGGAGGCTAAGGTTCGCGAAGCACTTGCTGCTAAGGAACAGAAATAAAGCCAGATAAGGTTTACACCTTATTATATATAGGAGCTTTATTTGAAAAGAAAGATTTCTCAATATACTAAAGGAATCAAGATATGGAGAATGCGACATTTTATCGCCTCCTATATCTTGATTCCTTTTATTTTGTCAGCATCATCTGACACCTTGTCAGCTACTTTAAGTCTTACAATCCCTTGGCACATGCTTTGTTATGACGAAAAGCGTGAACGCTGAATAGAGAGGTTCCCGACAGATGCATATCTTCGGCAGACTTCCATTAGCCAGCAGTTCATGAGATAAATAACATATTAATAACGATAAAAATAAAAAAAGATATAATTATGGGAAAAGTAATTGGAATTGACTTGGGTACCACAAACAGTTGTGTTGCCGTTTTCGAAGGTAGCGAACCAGTTGTAATCGCTAATAGTGAAGGTAAGCGTACTACTCCATCAGTAGTAGGTTTCGTTAAGGATGGTGACCGCAAGGTAGGTGATCCTGCTAAGCGTCAGGCCATCACAAACCCTAAGAACACAGTATATTCTATCAAGCGTTTCATGGGTGAGACATACGCTCAGAGCCAGAAAGAGGCTGAGGCAATGCCTTACACAGTAGTAAACGAGGGTGGTTATCCACGTGTTGAAATCGAGGGTCGTAAATATACTCCACAGGAGATTTCTGCAATGGTTCTCCAGAAGATGAAGAAGACTGCAGAGGATTATCTCGGACAGGAGGTTACAGATGCTGTCATCACAGTTCCTGCTTACTTCTCTGACTCACAGCGTCAGGCTACTAAGGAGGCTGGTCAGATTGCAGGTTTGAACGTTCAGCGTATCGTAAATGAGCCTACAGCCGCAGCTTTGGCTTACGGTGTTGACAAGGCTAACAAGGATATGAAGATTGCCGTATTCGACCTTGGTGGTGGTACATTCGATATCTCTATCCTGGAGTTCGGTGGCGGCGTATTCGAGGTACTTTCTACCAATGGTGATACTCACCTCGGTGGTGATGACTTCGATCAGGTAATCATCAACTGGTTGGCTGATGGTTTCAAGGCTGAGGAAGGCGTAGATCTCCGCAAGGATCCTATGGCTATGCAGCGTTTGAAGGAGGCAGCTGAGAAGGCTAAGATTGAGTTGTCAAGCTCAACATCTACAGAAATCAACTTGCCTTACATCACAGCCGTTGACGGTATGCCAAAGCACTTGGTTAAGACTTTGACTCGTGCACAGTTCGAGCAGTTGGCTCACAACCTGATTCAGGCTTGCTTGGTACCTTGCCAGAATGCCGTTCGTGATGCTAAGCTCTCTACATCAGATATCGACGAGGTTATCTTGGTTGGTGGTTCAAGCCGTATCCCAGCCGTTCAGACACTCGTTAAGAACTACTTCGGCAAGGAGCCTTCTAAGGGCGTTAACCCTGATGAGGTTGTTGCAGTAGGTGCAGCTATCCAGGGTGCCATCCTGAACAAGGAAGAGGGTGTTGGCGACATCGTATTGCTCGACGTTACTCCATTGACTCTCGGTATCGAGACTATGGGTGGTGTGATGACTAAGCTCATCGATGCCAATACAACTATCCCTTGCAAGAAGAGCGAGGTATTCTCTACAGCAGCTGATAACCAGACAGAGGTTACCATCCACGTATTGCAGGGTGAGCGCCCAATGGCAGCTCAGAACAAGAGTATCGGTCAGTTCAACCTGACAGGTATTGCTCCAGCTCGCCGTGGTGTTCCTCAGATTGAGGTTACCTTCGATATCGATGCCAACGGTATCTTGAACGTATCAGCTAAGGATAAGGCTACCGGTAAGGAGCAGAGCATCCGCATCGAGGCTTCATCTGGCTTGAGCGAGGATGAGATCAACCGCATGAAGGCTGAGGCAGAGCAGAACGCTGCTGCTGATAAGGCTGAGCGCGAGAAGATTGACAAGATGAACCAGGCTGACAGCATGATCTTCACCACCGAGAACTTCCTGAAGGATAACGGTGATAAGATTCCAGCTGACAAGAAGCCAGGTATCGAGCAGGCTTTGCAGCAGTTGAAGGATGCTCACAAGGCAGGTGATGTTGCAGCTATCGATTCAGCTATGAACAACTTGAACACCGTAATGCAGGCTGCTTCTCAGCAGATGTATCAGGGCGGCCAGCAGGCAGGTCCTCAGGGTGCTCAGGGCGGTCAGCAGGCACAGGGCGGCAATGATGGCGCTCAGGATGTTCAGGACGCAGACTTCGAGGAAGTTAAGTAATATAAGCAAACATAATAATAAAGGCGTACAATGCTCAGAAATGAGTTTTGTACGCCTTTTTTGTTTCATTATGTTTTTTTATATTCCAATAGTTTGCTAATTCGCTGAAAATTATGTATATTTGCAAATTAAGGGAGAAAGAACATCGCCCGAAAGAGATAGATAGTTTAGGATAAATATAAAAGAAAGGAGAACGAGATATGGCAAAGAAGAGACCACAGGTAGCGCTGATTTATGATTTCGACGGGACGCTCTCGCCGGGCAATATGCAGGAGTTTGGATTCATACAGGCAACCGGTAAGACAAAAGACGAGTTCTGGGAGAAAAACAGAAAGTTTGCAGAAGGTAAGGATGCCAATGGTATCTTGACCTATATGTATCTGATGCTCGACGAAGCCAAGAAGAACAATATCTCACTCACCCGGGAATCTTTTCAGAAATTCGGCAAGGATGTAGAACTGTTCCGCGGCGTAAAACAATGGTTTTCGCTCGTGAATGAATATGGCAACAGCATCGGACTGGACGTAAAGCACTACATCAACTCCTCGGGACTGAAGGAGATGATAGAGGGCACACCTATCGCCCACGAATTTGAGAACATCTACGCCTGCTCCTTTCTCTACAATAAGGAGGGAATCGCCTATTGGCCAGCCGTAGCCGTAGACTATACTACCAAGACGCAATTCCTCTTCAAAATCAACAAGGGCATCAAACAGGTGAGCGACAACAGAAGAGTGAATCAGTATATCCCTGACGAAAAGCGCCCTATCCCTTTCCCCCGAATGATATACTTCGGAGATGGAGAAACCGATGTGCCTTGCATGAAGATGGTTAAGGAACATGGCGGCCACTCGATTGCTGTATATGATAACGAGGATAA
The DNA here is from genome assembly GCA_021635485.1 of Segatella copri. Taxonomy (GTDB): domain Bacteria; phylum Bacteroidota; class Bacteroidia; order Bacteroidales; family Bacteroidaceae; genus Prevotella; species Prevotella copri_P. The sequence continues at coordinate 6,617 of JAJWOH010000143.1, forward strand.
ACAGAAAACTGCCTGCCAGCTTGTCAAGGAGGGACGGGTAAACTTCATGTGCTCTGCCAACTACTGCAAAGGAAGCGTGATGAATATCATCGTAAAGAGAATATTGGATAAAATCAAAGCCGACTTTGAATTCGACCGTCTGATAGAACTGAACCAGAAGAAGGCATGGAAGTGATTTAAAGGTAAAAAAGTAAAAAGGTAAAAGGGTAAAAAAGTAAAAGGGTAAAAGAGTAAAAAGGGCAAAAAGGAAAGGGGTAAAAGGATTCTTTTGTGAATTCCTTGAAACTTTTCTTGGTTTTATCGAGGATTATGCTTAATTTTGCACGCAGAAATAATAATATCAAATCATATTAATGGGAAGAAACAAATACTCAGCAGGAGAAATCAAGGAAATCGGCAAGTTGCTGCGCCTCAAGAACGCAGGCAACCGTTTACAACAGAAAATGATACGCCACGACCTTCGTGTGGATTATGAATTCAATATCTCTGACTTCAATGAGCCAGGCAAGGCTTTCGGCGAAGAAGAACTGCAGGATGCCATCAAGCGTGGCGCCATCCAGATTCTCGACGATGCCACCATCGAGGCTATGAAGGCAAAACGTGCCCGAGACAAGGCTCGCGACGAGGCAGAGAGACAGAAGGAAGCCGTAGCCAGCGGTGAACAGACCGACTGGCAGGAGGCTATGAAGGAGTGGAATGAGTATTA
>JAJWOH010000302.1:0-1444 GCA_021635485.1 Segatella copri
AATCTATGAAAAAGTATGATAAAACATGAGCAAGTATGAGCAACTGTGAGTTGACCCCTCACCGATTTCGTATCTTTGCATTGTGGTTCAGAGATAACATCTCATACCACCAAGAGGCAATGCGCAGCGCCCCCTACAAACACAATTTATTAACCTTAAAAATGAAGACACTATGATTCTGTACACATTGAAGAAGTATGTCAACGAGAAGTTGAGCGCCGCTTACGGCAAGTTTTTCGCCTACCCTGTAATCACCCAGACCTATGGTCTTGATGAACTCGCAGAGCACATGGAAAGTCACAACACCCCGTTCTCAAAGGGAGCCATCAAGGGTATGCTCACCGACATGGTGAGCTGCGTAAGAGAACTGGTTCTGCAGGGTATCGCCGTGAAGATTCCCGACCTCGCCATTTTCAGCATCGGCATCAAGAACAAGGAAGGTGCTGCCTCCGAGAAGGAGTTCAGCATCACCAAGAACATTGCCGGACTGAAGCTCCGCGCCCGTGGCACCGGCGAGTTCAAGGCAAACAGTCTGAACCTCGATGCATCCCTGAAGAAGGCCACAGCCGTAACAGGAGATGTTACTCCACCAGACGGCGGTAAGGATAACACAGGTGATACTACCCAGGGTGGCGGCACAAACCAGGGTGGCGACTCAACACAGACTGGCGGATCAGGCAACACCGAGAGCAGCGGCTCCGATGGTAGCGACGGCCTGGAGTAACCCCCTCGCCAGTAGATGAAGAAAGAAGGTTTTAGACAGGATGCAGTCCGGGATTCGGCTATAGCACCCCCGGCTATTCATCAATATAGCAAGCATCATTGAAACACGAGCTATCAAGCCCATCTGCTCATCCTGCCAACCTTCCTTCTCTAGTATCGCCCGGATAGAGAATCCGAGCCCCCAATCCATTTATTAACCTTAAAAATCAAATGAAAATGAAAAGAGAAACACTCAAGAAAATTCTGAATTTCGTTATTACTGTTCTCACTGCCGTAGCCTCTGCCTTTTGTGTGCAGAGCTGCCAGTAGTATCAACCCTTTAAAGATTCAGCACTATGAAAAACACAAGAAAAATCTCACTTATTGTCATTCACTGTTCAGCCACCCGCGTCACCCAGGACTTCACCTTCGAAAAGCTCGAAGCCTGTCATTTAGCCCGTGGTTTCCGCAGCATCGGTTATCACTATTACATCACGAAAGACGGCGTCATCTATCCCGGCCGTCCCGAGTCAGAGATAGGAGCCCACGCCCGCCATTTCAATGCACACAGTATCGGCATCTGTTACGAAGGCGGTCTCGACGCCGACGGCAATCCGGCAGATACCCGTACGAAGGCTCAGAAGCAGTCTCTCCAGAATCTCCTGACGAGTCTGTGCGTAGACTATCCCGAAGCCGAGATCCTAGGTCATCGTGATCTCCCGAACGTCCACAAGTCCTGTCC
>JAJWOH010000017.1:0-41601 GCA_021635485.1 Segatella copri
TACTAGCCTTCGTCAGGCTCACGTTGTATCGGGCATCCAGAATCACGTTCATATATTCATAACTCAAGCCCAAAGGAATGGCAACGTCTACCTTCTTGGCAGGCCAAGGAGCTTCGGTCTCGTGCATTTCCTTGTATGTAATAGACCCGTTCTTGTCCTTCTGAAGGTCGGTTTCCTCTCTTTTCACCTTGCCGTCGCCACAAAGGAATCCCACCTGAACGCCTGCATTCACCGATAAGCCCTCTACAAGATAGGCTTTCAGCATGAGCGGTACCTGAATATAATCGAGAATCACATGCTGATTCTTAATACCAGTATATTCCCCTTTTTCAGCATTTTTAGTCAACTCGCAGTCAGGGAAGCGCATACCCTGTCGGGCATAATAAGCACCCAGCGTAATACCCAGGCTCTTATCTATGCGATATTCCACATCTACGCCACCCATGAATCCTGCCTGATACTTAGACTCTAGCGAGGTTCCCTCCAAAGTTTCCAGAGTCAACCCGCTCCAGTTAGCCAGAGTTACACCGATACGAGGAATTACCGAGAATCTGCCTACCGGATTCTCCACTTCTTGTGCCTTTGCTCCCACAACAGCAAGCAGCAGCACCATCATTATAACAATTTTCTTTTTCATTTCCACAACAGTTTGTATATCATAATAACAAGAAACAAGGGATAATATTGCATCCAACTGTCATTTTTCTCCATGAAAGACCTGTTCTCGCAAAGTGTTAACAAATACAACTCATAGTTTTCTTCCCTCCAACTCACCGTTTTCTGGAGCATAAGTCATAGTTTGTTCCATAACAAAGCTGTGTTTATGACCCAAAAATATAACACGGACAAATTGAATTTGTCCGGCTGTCTGTCCGACAGCTTTATAATCTTTTTATAATCAACGGGTTACCTTATGCCGGACAAATTTGTCCGGACAAATTCAATTTGTCCGTGTTTTTTTTCTTGGAAAGAGGCGAGCTTTACAGCCAGCATTCTTACCCCTGTATTCGTCAAAAGTGTGATTTATCACAAAAAAATCGAATAACATGGGGATAAAACGTAATAATGTGAAGAACGGCATCTGCTCTGCCTATTGCACTATCCTCCTCCACCAAGATGTAAGCACCCATCAAATTAAAAATGAACCATCCCTACACGCACTTCCTTGTTTGGATAATCCAGCTGATAGCTCTGCAAGATAGGGTTATACTTCTTGATGGTGAGGTACCCACTCTGATAAAGCAATGGTAAAGCAGAAGTCATCTGCTCAGGAGAGACATCGAAATCATCCACCCCTACGGATTTCTGTTCTATATCCATCACCCCCACATGATGTTTGCGTAAAGTGTTGATAATGTATGCAGGAGTACCTGAACTAAACCAATAAGCTGCTACTTCCTTACTTCTCAACGCTTTAACCAGACTAAACGGATTAAACACATCTTCTGATTTTTTACTGAAATGATAACCATCATAATATGAACCCAACTCGGCAACCGTTTCATCAAAAGTTTTTCCCAAAGACTTGGCTAGCAACTCAACATCAGGCTTCATCACCGTCAGTAGTTCTGTCTTACTGATACCACAGATAGCAGAATACTGATCGAACATGCTGATATTATCTAAATTATTGATCTCGCTAAAGATACTCAACTGAGAGAACTTGGTGATACCCGTGATAAAGGTAAATTCCAGCCAAGGGTCGAGATATTTCAATGGGCTATAGAACTTCCTCATAACCAAGCGCAATGGCATCAAACTTTCCTTCTCATGCACGACATCCAAGAGAGGAGCATCATATTCGTCTATCAAAACGACCACCTTTTGACCCGTCTTCTTATAGGCACGCTTCACCAAAGACTGCAAACGCTGGCTCGGCTGCACCGCCAATTCGTCACGTCCATAGACCTGCTCGTATTCTGAAAGCATGTAGCCCAGCATCTCTTCTAACCCTTCGGGTGTCTGATTTTTGGCAGTACTCATGTCGAAGTGAAGAACAGGACGTTTCACCCATTCTTTCTCATATTCGCCAAGTGCCAAACCATCAAACAGTTCCTTCCTGCCCTCATAATATGCCTGGAGCGTAGAGACAAAAAGCGACTTACCGAATCGTCTTGGACGACTCAGAAACACATATTTAGAACCATTACGCAAGAAATCGACAATATACCTCGTCTTATCTACGTACACATAATTACCCTCTCGTATATCAGAGAAAGTTTGCATTCCTACTGGGTATTTTCTTATCTCTTCCATAGCCATATTACTTTAGACGGTGCGAAGTTACGAATAAAATATCAGATACGCAAATAAAAAGACAAAAAAAAGAGAGGCGAGCTTCACAGCCAGCCTCTCCCGAGAGATTTATAGAAAATGCCACTCATGGCATTCCTATATCGTTGATTAAAAATATTATCAAAATCTATGAAACTTAGCTTGTTCCTCTGAGATTTTAATACTTAGGATTCTGCTGCAGTTCCTTATTGTAGTCGCGCTCAGCCTGAGGAATAGGCAAGATAGTACGATAATCGTTATATTTGATTTCTACCTCATTGCTACTTGTTACACTCTGGTGATTACGCCAATATGCATAAGTTATCTGGTTCTCGCAGAACAACTCAATCTCATATTGATGAAGAATATCCTGAAGAGTTACAGATGTAACATCCTCATATCCTTCAATACGATTTTTCTGAATAGCATTGATGTATTTAGCTGCGGCAGCACTTGTTCCAGTCAAAGTGTATGAACCAGGATTGTCAATGTGCCACTGAGCCTCTGCAGCAATCAAATAAACCTCAGAAAGACGAATAATCTTTGGATTATTTACGTAGATATTAGCATTCTGACCAGGATACTTGGCAGGATAATAACCTGCTGCAGCCTCATACTCTTTAGCATCTGTCTGATCTTTAATCAAACGAGAACGTATGTCTTTTGGATGAGTAGAAAGATACTTATACAAATAGCCCTTAGTATTGAAAGCGCACTCAGGATAACCTGTTGCATCTGTATAATAGCCAGGACCATAACGCTGAGCATTATACTCAGAAGAAAGTTTCATCTCAAAAAGAGACTCTGCTGCGCCTTCGCTAGCCCATGAAGAAATATAATTACTTCTTGAAAGAAGTTCCAATGCGGAATTCTTGTCATTGGAATAGTCTATTACCTCCTTAGCATCAGCGAGAGCCTTGGTGTATTCACCAGCATAAAGGTAAGCACGAGCACGAAGAGCCAAAGCTGCATAATAGTTAAAGTAACCTACATCAGAAGTTTTGCTCAGCAAAGGAAGTGCATCGGTAAACTGCTGAATAATGTAGTCGTAAGTTGTTTTCAAATCAGTACGAACACCCTTATAACCCTGTGGGAAAGTTTTGTCTGCCAAAACCAAGCCCAAAGAGTTTGAAGGATTATCCACTGTTGTTGGAATGTAACAGAACATACGAGCCAAGTCGAAATGCAGCAAACCACGCCAAGCAATCAACTGACCTTTGAGATTGCCAATTGTAGCCTGCTTACCTTCCACATTAGGAACAGCTTCCAAAGCACTGTTTACATTTGACAATGCCTTATAGAAAATCTGATAACCTGCATCAGGATATGTTCCGTTAGGAGAATAAACATATTGACGGATTTCATCTGTCTGTCCCTGTGAAGAAGGGGCCATGAAATCGTTAGTACGCAAATCACCAAAAAGAGTAAACTCAGAGGCGTATGACATTCTATCATAATCAACCAAAGAACCAGAGAGGACATAGCCAATACCATTGACGGCATTCTGCAAATCAGAAGTACTCTTAATAGCAGAGTTGGCAGGTAGTTCTGTAGAAGGTTCTCTATCGAGGAAGTCGCTGCATGAAGAGAACATCATGCTTGCAGCAATACCCAATACTAAATATATCTTTTTCATATTTATAATCTTCTATTATTGTTTAAAAACTGAAATTGAGACCGAACAGGAACTGACGTGTTGTTGGAGTATCAGTCTGACGATAACCATTGACATCTACATCTGGATCCAAATCCTTGGCTGCATTGTAAATCAAGAAAGGATTGGTTGCACGGAAATAAACGCGCAAATTGCTGATATACTTCTTGAAATATGGCACAGTCCAACCAATAGTAATATCGCGCATACGAATGTTATCTGTAGAGATAATTTCACGTGAAGAGAACTTATCTGAACGATAAGGATTACTCATAATTGGCTTAGGGAACTCTGCTACATCACCTGGCTTTTTCCAATAATTACCTGCTACACGCTTAGACATATTGAATGTGCCCATACGAACACCATCGCTATAAGTCAAGAAGTAACCTGGATAATCGAACAAATCACCACCAAACTGATAAGAAATCATGAATGAAAGATCAAAGTCCTTGTAACGGAAAGTATTGGTCATACCACCAATCCAATCAGGAACACCCTTACCGACAATAGTTTTGCCTGCCTTTGAATACTCAGGTGTTACACCCTTAGACTCATCCTCTGGGTCGATCCAGAATTCCATCAAACCAGTCTCAGAGTTTACACCCTTAGCTTTTGGCAAATAGAATGTATGCATAGACTCACCCTCACGGAGCAAGTACATATTACCATCACCATACTGAACATCGTCACCATTAGGCAACTTGTTTACCTTGATGCTCTGCTTTGTCAAATTGAAATCTGTTGTCCAAGAGAAATCGTTGGTACGAATATTCTGAGAACTGATAGAGAACTCAAGACCCTGGTTCTTCAACTCACCAATATTATTCCAATAACTATTGAAACCAGTTACGTATGATACTGGCATCTGGAAAAGAAGGTCTTTTGTCAACTTGTTGTAATAATCGAAAGTCAATGTAACACGATTATACAAAGTCCAATCCAAACCGATATTGAAGTTGTGAGATTTTTCCCAACTCAACTTTTCGTTAGCCATCTGACCCCAGAAAATTGCTGGCTGTGAGCCATAACCACCGGAAGTAGAATATGTACCCATATAACCATAATAATCTGTAGGCAGGTTACCATTAGTACCATAAGAAAGACGAAGCTTCAAATCGCTGAACAAATCATTGTCCTTCAAGAATTCCTCACTGCTGATACGCCAAGCACCAGATACAGAGAAGAAGTCAGACCAACGGTTGTCTGCTGCCAAACGTGAAGAACCATCACGACGATAACTTGCAGAGAAATAGTACTTATTATCATAGTTGTAGTTTAAGCTACCCAACCATGACATCATTGCAGCAGTATAGCTCATGCTGGAGTTGCTATTAGACTGGCCATTAGACAACTCTGGCAATGCAGCAGCATAATTCTGAGCAGAAGCATACAATATCAACAGGTCGCGCTTCTCAGACTCAAAACCAGCCATTGCAGCAAGATTATGCTTACCAAATGAATGATTATAATTCAATGTTGTAGAAGAGGTAAGAGTCTTACTTGTATATACGCTACGAGAGCCAATACCATTCTGAGCCTTACCATTTACACTCTTTGGAGCCCAGAACTCGCGGATACTGTTGCTCATATAGTCGAAACCAAAGACTGAACGTAAAGTCAAATCATATGGCAACTTTAATTCACCTTCAACATTAGTCAAACTACGCATCAATTCTGCATCCAATGTCTCTGAACGATCGCCCTGATCTTTTACATTACCAAACATCAAGTTTGGATTAGAGACTTGAGATGAGAAAGAAGCGCTTGCATTATATGAACCATCTTCATTCTTTACCTTGGCAGTAGGGTCCATTGAGAAAAGAACAGACAGTGGTGAACTTGTACCAATTCCCTGTGCCTGGTCACCCTGATCACGGAAACCAGAAGTATTGGTAAATGAAAGCATTTCCTTTGCAGAAACCTTGAACCAGTCTGTAACTTTATGATCCAAATTCAAACGACCACTATAACGGTCAAAAGAACTACCCTTTACTGTACCATTCACCTTATTATAGCCAAAGCTGGTGAAGAATTTCGTACGGTCATTACCACCATCAATAGAAATCTGATGGTCTGTGGTGAAGCCTGTGCGGTAAATTTCCTTATACCAGTCTGTTGTCTCATTAGAGTCATAATTACTAAAATAGCCAGATTTAATTTCTGCTAAAGCAGCAGAAGAAGCATCCATACCAGGATAATACATATTCAATGCCTTTGGATACATTTCAAAATAGTTCTTGACAGCATCAGTCCAATACTCCTTCAACTCAGCACTATTCATGGTCTCGAATGCACTCTTTTTGGCAATATTACTCCAACCCATCTGCATATCATAGTTGACATGTGTCTTACCTTCCTTACCTCTCTTGGTAGTAATGATAATGACACCATTGGCTGCACGAGAACCATAGAGTGAAGATGCAGCAGCATCCTTCAATACGGTCATGCTTTCAATATCATTTGGGTTGATAGAAGACAAGATAGACTGAGAACGGGTATGACCACCAGCATTTTCCATATCACTATTTGATACAGGAACACCATCAATGACAAACAAAGGCTGAGTAGAGCCATTGATAGAACCAATACCACGAATCAAAATACTCTGGTCAGAACCTGGGTCACCTGTAGAAGCACCAAGATTGACACCAGCCATTTTACCCTCGAGTGACTTAACAAGTGAAGACTTTGCTGCAGACATATCCTTGTCCTTCATTACAGCTGCAGAACCTGTAAAGGAAGCCTTGGTAGTTGTACCATAAGCAACAACTACGACCTCGTCCAGGGTTTTGTTGTCAGAAGTCAAAGCAATCTTCATGTTAGAACTTGCTTTAACAGTTTGTGGATTCATACCTATATAGGTAATCTCCAACTTGGAGCCGGCTGGAACATTCAAACTGAAGTTTCCATCGACATCCGTAACAGTACCCGTATTAGTACCAGCTACTTTGATTGATGCGCCAATAACAGGCTCACCATCCTCTGAAGCTACTACCTTACCGGTAACAGATGTTTGGGCAAAGGCTACTCCACAACTGAGAATTGCCCCCCCACAAATAAAGCGATTCTTTTAAACATAATCTCTCTCTTTATTAGATAATAATTAATAAATTTATAATAATCGGCTGCAAAATTAGATTTTTTTTCGGATATTTGCAAATATTTTGAAAGAAAAATTTAATAACGTACATAAAAAAGTCTGTTTTTAACACTTCTACCTTGTCATATTGCAACAAAAAGGATATTTTTGCTGCAATAAGGCTATAATTTGTAAGAACAGAAATAAGAAGGTTCTTAAGTTATCTATACAGGCATCTGCCGGGTTAGACGTATTGCTTAAATACGTAGAACAAATAGATTAAATAGTCACAGTTCTACGATTCATCGGTTCCAACAATTAGTTCCGTTCGGTTGCCGGCATATGCCAGCAAGGTTGCTGACATATGTCAATAACTCGTTTGGCATATGTCAGGAACCTTGTTGGCATATGGCAGGAACCTTGTTGACATATGTCAGGAACCTTGTTGGCATATGGCAGCAACCCTACAAATCTAATTCCTCAGACCAACAGATACGTTATCTATAAGCATAAGATATATCTGTTTCAGGCTTATTATCTGCAAAGAATAAATAGAATATCATACTGACTGCAGGGAGCGAAATACTTGACATACCACAAAAAAGAAAACGTTTACGGCACTTTTTAGTTAAAAAATTTGGGTATATTGCACATTTTTCGTAATTTTGCGCACGATTTCAACGACTAGAACAAAACAAAGTGGTTTTACACCTTATTATATATATAGAGAATGATATATGTAGGGGATTGTCGTTAGTATAAACAAAAGTATTAAGATAACAATGACTCACAATTTGTTAAAAGGCAAGCGTGGCATCATCTTCGGTGCACTCAATGAGGAATCAATCGCTTGGAAAGTAGCTGTAAAGGCTGCTGAAGAGGGTGCTACTATCGCACTTAGTAATACAGCTATGGCTTTGCGTATGGGTACGCTGGATAAGCTCGCTGAACAGATCAACGCTCCTATCATCGCAGCTGATGCGACTAGCGTAGAAGACTTGGAAAAGGTATTCACAGAGGCTCAGGAGAAACTCGGTGGCAAAATCGACTTCGTGCTCCACTCTGTAGCTATGAGCCCTAACGTTCGCAAGCATCGTACATACGATGACCTCGACTACAACTTCCTGAACAAGACATTGGACATCTCTGCTATCTCTTTCCACAAGATGTTGCAGGTAGCCAAGAAGTTGGATGCTATCAACGAGTGGGGTTCTGTAGTAGCTCTCACATACGTAGCTTCTCAGCGTACATTCTTCGGTTACAACGATATGGCTGATGCCAAGAGCATGCTCGAAAGTATCGCCCGCAGCTTCGGTTACATCTATGGTCGTGAGAAGCACGTGCGCATCAACACCATCTCTCAGAGCCCTACAGCTACAACAGCAGGTAAGGGTATCAAGGATATCGAGAACATGATGGACTTCGCCGACAAGATGTCTCCACTCGGTAACGCCGTAGCTGAGGATTGCGCTAACTACTGCGTGATGATGTTCTCTGACTTCACCCGCAAGGTAACCATGCAGAACCTCTTCCACGATGGTGGTTTCTCATCAATGGGTATGAGCCTCCGTGCCATGAACCAGTATGCTAAGGATATGGCTCCTTATGAGGATGAGAACGGTAATGTTATCTACGGATAATCAGGCAGAAGAGAAAAAATCTCACTAATATACAAACAGGTATGTTCAGTAAAAATCTGAGCATACCTTTTTTTTATTCATATCCACCCTCTATCTTAAACTTGGCAACAAGCGGAAGATGATCGCTGTATCCACCCAAATATCGTGGACCGAGATAGGTGCGGAAAGGTTTCTTTCCGCCATATTTCTCATCATCTTCTAAGAGGAATGGCAAATCTCCTATCTGACAACTCATCTTAAGCCGGGAAAGCGAAGGACTGAAGAGAATCTGGTCAAGACTTCGCCAATCTCCATGCCAGCGATAAGTAGCCTTGGCACCATGAGAGCCTTTGACGCCAACAGATATATTAATAAGGTGATGCTGATAAAGATAACGAAGAGCCGGAGAATCGGAATAATCGTTGAAATCGCCGGCTACGATAATCCTTGCACTATCATTGAGCGCATAGATAGAATCTACAGCAGAAACCAACTGGCTGGCTACCTGCAGGCGGTAAGGACGCGAAACCTGTTCGCCGCCACGCCGGCTAGGCGCATGCAATACAAAGACATGGAGCGTATCATCATTCATAATCCGCCCCGAAGCGTAGAGAATATCTCTCGTAGGACGAGTATCAGGCAGCGGTTTGATGCGGATGGAGCGGAACTGTATAAGCGCAAAAGAAGATGGCTGATAAAGCAAAGCCACATCTATGCCTCGTTCATCAGGCGAATCAGTCATCACATAATCATAATTCACACCGCGAAGAGCTGAACGCCGGGTTAAATCAAACAGCACACTATCGTTCTCCACTTCGCAAAGCGCCACAAAATCGGGAACATGCCAGGACTTCTCCGAGGGTCTTGAAGGATTATCTTGGGAGGCGGTACCAACAAGCGACAAATCTTCATAACCCAAAGCTACTATAGTCTTGGAAAGATTTGCCAGCTTGCGCCAATAGCGATAAGGCGTCCACTTATAACTGCTCTGTGGCAGGAATTCATAGTCATTCTTCAGCGAATCATGCCTCGTATCGAAGAGGTTTTCGCAGTTCAACTCCACAAAAGTGAGGAAACTTGATAAGATGAGAGTGAAAAACATAACATTTTATTTTGTATTGTCAACGATTTGATGTATCTTTGCAGTCGGTTTACAATGGTCCTATAGTTTAACGGATAGAACGGAGGTTTCCTAAACCTTTGATCCGAGTTCGATTCTCGGTGGGACCACGTACTTTCCTTATCATTCCAGAGATGATAAAACAATAAAGGTCGCTCCTGACAATCAGGAAGCGACCTTTATTATTTTTATATTCTTTCCAGTATCTTTCTCTATCCGACATACATCGGACAGAGAAAGAATGAAGAGTTTCTGATTACTTAACTTCTGCAACCTCCTCAGCTGGCTCTTCCTTAATCTTACGACCAAGAACGATGTAAGCCATTGGAGATGCAATGAAGATAGATGACAATGTACCGAAAACAACACCCAGGATCATTGCGAATGAGAAGCTGCGGATGCTGTCACCACCGAGGATGAAGATACAGAGCAACACGAGCAATGTAGATGTAGATGTATTGATGGTACGAGCCAATGTCTCATTGATAGATGCATTGAAGAGCTGCTGACGGTCGCCCTTAGGATGCAACTTCAAGTTCTCACGGATACGGTCGAATACAACCACCTTATCGTTGATAGAGTAACCTACCACGGTCAGGATAGCACCGATGAAGGTCTGGTCAATCTCCAATGAGAATGGAACGAGACCCCACAGGAGTGAGTAGAAACCGATTACTGTCAAGGCATCAAATGCCAAAGCTACAGTAGAACCTACAGAGAAGGCCACGTTGCGGAAACGTATCAGGATGTAGAGGAAGATAGCAATCAATGCGAAGAGCACACTATAGATAGCACCCATAGTGATATCCTTAGCCACTGAAGGACCTACCTTTGTACTACTGATGATAGAACCACCCTGACGAACATCTGGGTTCTTGAATGCCTCAACACTCTTCTGAGAAACCAGGTTAGCCTTCTTCAAGGCATTGTAGAGGATAGTTTCAGCCTCATCGTCAACAGTTGGACTGTTGCTCTCAATCATATAGTTGGTAGATACACGGATAGTCTTACCGTCTGTACCGATAGCAATAGCGCCAGTAGTTGCCTTAGAACCATCTGCATTAACGAATGCATCACCAAGAACGGTACGGATCTGCTCAGGCTCTACAGGATTCTCGAACTGTACTACATAGTTACGACCACCAGTGAAGTCGATACTCTTACTCAAGCCACGTACTACGAAGCTACCAATGAATACCACTGCAGCAACGATTGCTACGGTGAAGGTAGTCTTGTACATAGACATGAACTTGTACTTCTTACCCTGCATCAGGTTGTGAGAAACCGGAGTATCAAACTTGCAGTGCATCCACTTATCGTGGTTCAACTTATAGTCGTAAACCAGACGAGTCAGGAACACAGCTGTGAAGAATGAAACTACGATACCGATGATCCATGTAGTAGCGAAACCACGGATAGGACCTGTACCGGTAGTCAACAGGATAACACCAGTAATCAAAGATGTCAAGTTAGAGTCGAAGATAGCAGAGAAAGCGTTGCCATAACCGGCAGCTACAGCCTGCTTCATACCCTTGCCAGAGCGGAGCTCCTCCTTGATACGTTCATAGATAAGCACGTTGGCATCCACGGCAGTACCCAGAGACAAGACCATACCGGCAAGACCTGGCAATGTCAAGGCTGCCTGGAAGGACGTCAGAATACCGAGTGTGAAGAATACATTGACGAGCAATGCCAGGTTAGCCATCATACCAGGAATGACATTGTACATCATCACCATGTAAACCATCAGGAGTACGAAAGCTACAACGAATGATACAATACCCATCTGGATAGACTGAGCACCGAGTGTAGGACCTACAACCTCCTCCTGAACGATACGTGCAGGAGCTGGCATACGACCAGACTTCAATGTGTTAGCCAAGTCCTTGGTATCCTCGATAGTGAAGTTACCGGAAATCTGAGAGCTACCACCATCAATCTCGCCGTTTACACGAGGAGCAGAGTAAACTACGCCATCCAAAACGATAGCAATAGCCTTACCTACGTTAGCCTTGGTCATCTGAGCCCACTTACGTGCGCCCTCAGTATTCATCTTCATGCTAACAACAGGTGAACCCATCTGGTCGAACTCGTCCTTAGCATCGGTAATTACATCACCCTCCAAAGGAGCACGACCTGTAGTGGTAGTCACCTTCAAGGCGTGAAGCTCGAAGATATTCTTAACCTTCAGGTTATCAGCTGGCTTAGCACTCCAAAGCAGACGCAAGTCTGATGGCAAAACGCGCTTAGCCACAGCAGAGTAGATAATCTTGTTGATGGCAGCAGTATCGCGAACGCTAGCATAACCAACAGTGCTCAAACCACCACCGAGCTGCAAACGAGCCAACAATGGGTGAGCCTTGATAGCAGCAGCATTCTGAGCATTCTCGCCTACCTTGCTTGCAGCATCGTCCTTCTTCTTGATAGAGAACTTAGCTTCAGCCTTCTTAGGCTCAGCCTTAGCAACTTCCTTCTTAGCTGCTGCAGAATCTGCTGCAACTGTATCGTTCTTCTCCTCACCATTATCACCATTTGCGATACGAGTATCAAGCTGCTGGAGATAAGGAGCGATTTCCTCTGAGTTGTATGTCTCCCAGAACTCAAGGTTTGCACTACCCTGGAGCATCTTACGCATACGCTCTGGCTGGCTGATACCTGGCATTTCTACCATGATACGGCCCTGCTGACCTTCCAACTTCTGGATGTTAGGCTGTACAACACCAAACTTATCGATACGGGTGCGGACAACATTGAAAGAGTTGTCAATAGCATCCTGTACAGAAGCGCGGATAGCCTTCTCTACCTCTGCGTCGCTGCTCTGAGGAGAAACCTTGCCCTGCAACTGCTGGGTAGCGAACACTTCTGCGAGTTTATGACCTGGTGCGCTCTTATGATAAGCGTTAATGAAAAGTGACACGAAGTCACCACCGTTAGCTTCTTCCTGAGCTCTAGCTTCCTTCATGGCATTGGTAAAACCAGCGTCGGTCTTATGATCGGCAAGGTTTTCAAGTACATCAGGTACAGAAATCTCAAGAATTACATTCATACCGCCCTTAAGGTCAAGTCCAAGACCAATCTGAGTCTCCAAGCAGTTCTGGTAAGAATAAACACCTAAGTACTTAACAGAATCCTTATAATCCTGCTGAGCAATAGGATCTTTAATCTTTGCAGCCTCGCTGTCATAGTAACGTGTGGCAAACGAGAATGACAAATAGAAGATACTTGCGAGTGTCAGTAAGACGGCTACACAAATTACAATTCCTTTGTTTTGCATTTCTATTTATTGTTATTAATTATTTGTTTCTTTTCAATTGCTTTTAGGGATTCTTTCAAAAACCTCCATAAAGTTGTGCAAAAATAAGCATTTTTTTTCTTATATAAGAATAATTTGCCCTATTTTTGCTTTTTAGGGCGCATTTTTAGCTTACAAATGATAGGATAGTGGTCTGAAACGTCAATTTTATCATCAACTTTGCATTCAAAAGGCTCCCAATCGTCTGAACACATGATATTATCAATGCGAACAAAAAAGCCTCCATGATGATAGCTGATACCTGGTCCGTTACCACTTGCAATGTAGCAATCCGTCAAATCCTTAGCTATCGTCCGATGAGCATAAGATATAGGTCCATCATTAAAGTCACCGCACAGAATAATACTCTGCTCTTTATGCTGCTGAATGTATTTTGCTACAGCCTTAGCCTCCGGAGCCCGTTTCTTTGTTGCCTCGGCAAGTTTTACAACGAGCAGTTTGGACGTTTCTTCTGCAGTATCAACCTGCAATTTTCCGATAACCAGATTCTTGAACTGGCGTCTGTCCTCTAAACTTAAGCCGGTTGTTTCCAAATGATTATTGATGAGAAGGACCTCTCTATCTTTCACTTTCAGACGATACGCTACACTCATATTTCCTTTCGATTCATAAGGAATTCGCTCTTTCGAAAGAATGGGGTATTTACTGAGCAGCATCAGACAATTTCCGCCATTCACGTGCATCGTTGTATCCTGATAAGCATACATGGGCTTGAGCATGCTATCTATCTGTTCAATATTCCGGGAAGTAGGACATGCTTCCTGCAGACAAACAATATCAGCATCCTGCTCCTGCAGATAAGCAATACAGATATTAGTTCCTTCGGCATCCTCGGTCTGCGCTCCAAAATTCCAAGTATTATATGACAGTACTTTGATACAGCCTTTTGGGGTTTCGCCTGAAAAGTTGATTGGCATATACTTGCGGACAGGAACAAAACAGATCAAGAAGCCTAAGAATGGAATAATGGCATACTTAGACCGGAAGAGCAACCAAAAGAGCAAGAAACCTAAGTTAACTATAAGAAAAGCAGGAAAGAGTAAGCCAAGATTAGCCAATGCGGCGAACTTTTCCGGCTGAAAAAAGTCAGAAAAGCCCACCAGCAACATGATGATGATAGTTGCCACATTAGCACCAGCTACCATCTTATATGTAAATTCCTTAAATCCTTTAAACATAGTTTCCTACTTATTACTCTGATCAAAGAGCATCTGCTTTTCACTTTGGGTCAAGCTATCATACCCACTTTTCCTTATCTTATCCAAGATCCTATCTATCTCTTCCTGAGACACGACCTTTTCATTGGTTTTACATTCAGCATCCTGTTCAAAAGTCGGATTATATGATTCATTCTTAGTATAAGTAAAATGCGTTCTACCTGCCCGACGCTTTCCGCCGAACATACCTTTCAACTTATCGAATGCATCAGCAGAATTAGACTGATAGTAACCATTACCAATCTGCTTACGCCAATAACGGATCAGGAAGAATCCAAAGACCATACCTCCTAAATGGGCAATATGAGCCACACCGTCATCAGAAAGAGAGAATGTAGAAATCAGTTCTATGACAGCATAGCCTATCACGAAGAATTTAGCCTTGATAGGAACCGGCAACGGGAAAATGAAGAGACGCTCGTTAGGATAAATCATACCAAAGGCAAGCAATATGGCATAAATAGCTCCTGACGCACCCACGGTAGTCCATAAGTTCAGATATTGCTCCATTGTAATTCTGGCTCCATTAACACTAACATAATCATAAGCTGCCATATCCTTTGCCACATAAGTAATATACTGTGCAGCTTCCTGGAACAAACCGGCTCCCACTCCACACGCTATGTAATAAAAAAGGAATTTCTTTGGTCCCCAAACTCTTTCTACCACACAGCCAAACATCCATAGGGCAAACATATTAAAGAGAATATGCTGGAAACCGCCATGCATAAACATGTAGGTAACTAACTGATAAAAATGGAAATCTGAAGCCAGGAAGAAATGGAGGCCGAACATATCTGTCAAACCAGAACCACCACCCATACTCTTATCCATCAGCATGCAAGCCAGGAATGCTACCACATTCACTATCAGCAAATTCTTTGTTACAATTGGAATATTGCGCATAACTTTATTTCTATAAACAGTTTAATAATCTTACTAATATTTGTATTTTGGTGGCAAAATTACGAAAAATATCCGTGAAAACACCAAAAAATAGACTTATTACACTTAAATTTCAATAATTTCATCACTTTTCTGCTTTTTTTATTTGAACTTTCGCAAGAAAAAGCTATATTTGTAAACGAATTCAACTAAGAAACAACAATATTATTCATTTAATAACGAAAAATTATGAACAAGACAGAATTGATTGACAAGATTGCAGCAGGTGCTGAGATTACAAAGGCACAGGCTAAGGCCGCTCTTGAAGCTACAACAAACGCATTGAAGGAAGCCCTCATTGCAGGTGACAAGATCCAGTTGGTAGGTTTCGGTACATTCAGCATTAACGAGCGTCCTGCTCGTGAGGGTATCAATCCAGCTACTAAGGAGAAGATCCAGATTGCAGCTAAAAAGGTTGCTAAGTTCAAGGCTGGTGCTGAGCTTGCAGATGCAATCAACAAATAATTGTAAAGATTATTTTAATTATAAATATAGGGCAGTCCTTTATGGCTGCCCTATATTTTTTTATTCTATTCAAGTTTATTCAAACTTAATTCTTCATGTTTGATCCTTTATTTTGGCTGCTTTCCAATATATGCCAAGATACCACCATCTACATAGAGAATGTGACCATTCACTGCATTAGAAGCATCTGAAGCCAAGAAAACTGCAGGACCTGCCAACTCTTCTGGTTCCAACCAGCGACCTGCAGGAGTCTTTGCACAAATAAAGCTGTCGAATGGATGACGGCTACCATCTGCCTGACGCTCACGGAGAGGTGCAGTCTGAGGAGTTGCGATGTAACCAGGGCCCAAGCCATTGCACTGGATGTTGTACTCACCATACTCAGAGCAGATGTTACGTGTCAACATCTTCAAGCCACCCTTGGCAGCTGCATATGCAGAAACTGTCTCACGGCCCAGCTCGCTCATCATAGAACAGATGTTGATAATCTTACCATGACCCTTCTTGATCATACCTGGGATAACTGCCTTAGATACGATGAATGGTGCAGTGAGGTCAATGTCAATAACCTGCTTGAAGTCATCTACAGACATCTCAGTCATAGGAATACGCTTGATGATACCTGCATTATTTACCAGAATGTCAATAACACCGAGTTCCTTCTCGATGTCAGCAACCATGTTCTTCACCTGTTCCTCGTCTGTTACATCACAGATATAACCCTTAGCCTCAATACCCTTTGCTTTGTAATCTGCAAGAGCCTGATCCATGTGATGCTGGCTGCGGCAATTGAAAGCAATCTTAGCACCAGCTTTGGCATAAGCCTCAGCCATAGCAAACCCGATACCATAAGCGGCACCTGTAACGAGGGCAACCTTACCCTCTAATGAGAATAGTTTATTAAAGTCCATAATTTTATTTTTTATAAATTGTTTGATTTGTTACGAGGGCAAAGATACAAAATAATTTTGAATATCACCCTAAATCAATACGAAAGATGCACCCTTTTTACTTATTTTCTCATTTTATTGACTGCTTTTCCTAAGTTTGTCCCTTTTTACTATGTTTTATTCACACACTTATCTTATCTGAACACCCAATGTTTCTTCTATTACTTGGATGACCTGTGGGATGGAATTCGTATCAAAATCACCCGTCAGACGCTTGCTCTCATCAGAAGCCGTATAGCTTGTACCAGATAATTTAGAAAGTTCCTCCAATACTTCGGATAATGGAGTGTTGTCAAAATGCAGGCGATGGGTAGCCCATGCCACATCATTGATATCATAATCTGCCAACAACTTAGGCTGGGCAGCCCCTTTCAATAGACGTGCCCGCTTGCCTTTAATCAGGAAGACACCCTCTTCAGAGTTACGAGCTGTGAAAAGCACCTTTCCGCTGGTTACCATCACTTCGGGAGCATCCGTTCTTTCATCCACCATAAACTGGGTACCGAGCACTCTTACGTGTCCATGCTCTCCCATCACATCGAAAGGATGCTGTTCATCATGCTTCACCTGATAATAGATACAGCCCTTCATCTCCACCTTTCTGCAATCATCTTCCTGATAGGAAAGAGAAGAATGAGGCATCAACGAAACCTTCGTTCCATCAGGCAGATGATATACCACTACTTCCGATTCGGCAGAAAGCGTCACCGTCTTTGGCTGCAAAAGCGTATAGGCTCCTATGATGAAGAGCACCAGAATAGATGCAGCCACAGCTATCCAACGGATGCGACGCATGCGTAAAGATACAGTTGCTGCATGCGAAACTTCTTCATCAGCAATGCCAACCCGAGCCTTCACCTTCTGCAAGGCCTTCCGGGTATCCAGCTTGTTCGACTGAAAATACTTCAGCACAAAATCCTGTTCGTTCTTGTTGATCTTCATCATAGAATCCCTTTCTTCCTTTAAAATTGCCCAGTAATAGAGGCAAAGAGCGTATTGGTATGCTTATACTTCTCGATGCCATTATATCGCTTACCCTTCGTATAGCGGATATTGTTTCTGCCATTTTCGATATTGAAGTCGCTTGTCAGCCATCCCAACGACAGGAATACATCGCCCGAACGGAAGGTCAAAGCCGACTTGATGCGCCAAGCCAGCCATTTTCCGCCATGATTACGCACGTTTCGGGTAGTTATATTGCCATAAAGTTCATCTGTATAAGAAGCAGGATGCCCCACACCTTGTGCGTCCTTGATTTCGGTAAGCTTCACCTTATCATTGTAAAATGGCGTGATGCAGAGTCCCGGCTCGCAATGCAGCATCAAGCCCGCAGTACGACGCTTGCTCAACCACAAGATAGGAGTACGAAAAGCCAAGCCTGGCGTCAGGTTGATTTTAATAACCCTCTCCGGATCATATTCATCATCCTCATAACGGTCTGTCAAAGGTCTATCCCCGTGGTTGTCGTTCCATTCTATTCCACAGGAAACACCGGCATAAGTCAGAGGATAATAGGCAAATGTCAACTCAACCATGTAGCTACTTTCATTGGCATCACAAAATCCGCCCGTAATACCAGCCTCATAGCGCAGCAGTTTGGTATCCTGCTTTAGCTTCATGCGACTGATCATCTCCACACGCTGTTCAAAAGTCATAGAATCCTTCACCGCTTCCACGGTATCATTCAAGATACTATAACCAGTATTCTTCTTTTGAACAGAAACATCAGAACCTTGTGCCTTGCCGGCAATGGCAAAGCACAAGGCACCTAAAATGATAAAAAGACTTCTTTTCATACTCCTCACTTTTTTATTTGGTATATATTCCACCTTGATTATCCGATGGTGCCGATGGCAATGGGGCGATATACTTTGAAGCTTCACAGACATTAAATCCTGCCACTACACCGAAACCACCTTTTACGTTCGAATAAGTAGGTGTCACCTGCATCAATCCAGCGTCCGCCCAACTATTGCTCTGCGCATCGTTAATGCTCTTCAAGAAGCGATAGTACTCTGGAGTAACCTTGCAAAGTTGTACATTATAAGTAAAGCCAAACAAACGGTCCCAACCATCATACGTGTGCCAATAAGAATCATTACTATTCACTTCCAAATGCATCGTATAGGTCTGTCCATTTATCGTCCGGTCATTGAAGATATAAACATCATCAAAGTATTTGTATTCGTCAAAGCCGAAATCATAATCCAACTCTGACTTCTTGTTAATCAATGGCTCACTGGTGGTCACCATCTCAGGCCAATCGATATTTGATGCCAAACTATCAAAACACCATTCATATTCATCCTCCCTACCCAAATAATCAAGATAAGCTTGGTAATTATTAACATAAACATCATGTTGCCATCTATTGCCTTCTTTGGGAACACCTTTCAAGTTTCCATATTTCTGCTTGAGAGTTACCTTCACAGAATAATAATCCGTGGTAGAAGCAGGGTCACTAAAAGTCGCTTCCAACTTATCTACCGAGAAATAAACATCATGATCCGACGATTTCTCTTGCAAGTGGATGTCACCTATATTTACATCAACCTTCTCAGGAATGGAAGTCGAAGCAGAAACCTCGGAGAGACCATCTGCCGACACCTGGACCTCAATCTTATCTCCTGCCTTCTGCTTTCCTACGGCATAATACTGTCCTATTAGGGTAGAAAGAAGCCAACTATAGGAAACTTGAGAAAAGGACTGCGCTTCCTTTATGTTTTCAATACGTTTCACCTCCTGTGGCATTCCATTTACCTTATATACGACACTTGCATCCACGGGCAAGCGTGATTGGGTATCTATATCTCCTTTGAACGAAGAAACGGGCAAGCTTTTCGTTACAACGATAAGTGTGGTGTCTCCCTCCGTAGGAAAACAATAAAGTACCAATCGGGGAGTATCTTGCAGCTTCTTCACATCAAAATCATCTATGCAAGAAGAAAAGACCACGCTCATCAAACAGAAGAACAGTCCCCATCTCCAACTTACATTGATTTTTATTCTTCTATGATTTGTATTCATATCCAATGAAATTTCTTTTGTTTTAAAACTTGATAGTATAGCTAAATGAAGGTATTATTGGAATAAATCCCTTGTTTTTCGCCTCAAACTGCTGCGTAACCCCATTATAGTCCACCTTGACGTACATCGAGTTGAGATGGCAATAAGCATTATAGATGCTCAAATTCCAAATGCGCTCATGTCCATGCTTGGTGACATGACGGAAATCGAATCCCAAGTCCAAGCGATGATAAGCTGGAAGCGTCAAATTATTGGGGATGGCATAGACATAAGAGGCGGAATTCGACCAATTCCACCAATTCCCGCAATACTTGCCTTCTTGATCTGGCAAGATTGGCAATGCCGCCAACTGGGTTGGCACCGTGGCACGATTGCCCGTGTGATAGTTCCAGACCGCAAAGCAACTCACCTTCTTGTTAAACGCATACCGCAAGGACAGATTCAACTTATGGCGGTTGTCATACTTGTCGTAATACCAATTCTGATAGAAGTCATCATACTTTCGCTTGTTCCAAGAGAGCGTATAAGAACCACTCAAAGTCAGATGATTGGTGCGATAAGTGACATCAGCCTCAACGCCATAGAAAAGTCCCTTGCCATCCATCACTTGCGAATCCCAATGCTCAGCAGGCGGCTCTATGCCTACCCAACTGCTGTATTGAAGCAGATGCTTGGACAACTTGTAATAGCCTTCGAGCGACAGAAGCCAATGGCGGTTGGGTTGGGCATAGATTCCTGCCGCAAACTGATAAGAACGCATTGGCTTCAGATTTCGGGTAGTCGGTACCCAATAATCCGTAGGCAAGGACAAGTAGCTGTTAGAGACCTTATGCACATACTGGGTCATCTGAGTAAAGGAAGCCTTCAGCGACACCTCATTGCTCAGTTGATATTTCAGGGCAAAACGTGGGTCGATATTCAAGAAGTTCTTATTACTGATATGAAAAAGGCCCATATTGAAGCCAACATTCATACTCCAGTTGCGGTTGATATTGATTTCATCCTCTGCGTATGCCGTCCACTCATGCGCCACATGACGATTACCACTATTCATTCGGATGGTATCAACTTGGGCTGATGCATTTCCCTCATATCCAGTATAATCCAATTGCATAGCTGTCTGGGGGCGAAAGAGATGCATCGTATAGTCGCTTCCAAAACGGAAATGATGACGAGGGTTCGGACGGTAATCGAATGCCAGACGATAGCCCGCATCATAAATCGTTGAGGTATAACCATGCTCAAAGTGAGTGACAGAAGTGGCATTCTCTCCCGAAGGATTGATGTAACGATAATCATCAAAGGAATACAACTTGGAACGATTATGGGAATACACCGCTGTAATGTTTGAAAAGAGCTTCGGAGAGAACAGGTAGTTCCAGTTGAGTGCAACATTAAAGTTTCCCCAATCCAGCTGCGACTTCGACAAGTCCTTGTCATAGCTTCGGTTGGGTTGATACCCATCCACCTTACTTTCATCATAATCATCCTTCACGTCCCAACTGTCTTTTCCGTGATAGAGACTCAAGTCTATCTTCGAACGGTCGTTGAAACGGTGGGTTACCTTGGCATTCAGGTCCATGAAGTAATAACCTATCGAAAGTTTGTCGTCTGGCTCAGAGAAAGCCTTGGTCAAGGGACGGGACAGCAAATCCAACCAGGAACGGCGCATACCTATATTATAAGAGGTCTTGCCTTTCTGGATAGGTCCCTCAAACTGCACACTGGCATCGAGCAGTCCGATGCGATAGGCACCATGAAACTGATTCATGTTTCCATCGGCTGTACGCACATCCACCACCGACGACAATCTTCCACCATATCGTGCAGGAAAGCCGCTCTTGTAGAAATCCACGTTTTTCACCACATCGGCATTGAAACTGGAGAAAAGCCCCAGCGCATGATTCGTATCATAAAGCGGAGTACCATCTATCAGATAAAGGTTCTCATCGCCATTGCCGCCATGCACATAGAGTCCGCTTGCCAACTCCTGTCCTTCTGCCACTCCACTCACACGCTGCAGGGTCTTCACTACATCCGGTGAAGACATCAGGGCAAACTCTGTCTTGATATCCTTGTTCGAAAAGGAACGCTTGCCGGTTTGCGTAGTAAGAAGCGGAGAGTTCAAGTCGCCATCTACCACCACCTCAGGCAATTTACCATCAACACGGAGTGCCATATTATGATGCATATCTTTCGAGAGATTCAGCTTTTCTACCTTGTCGGCATAGCCCACATACGAAAAGCGAAGCTGATGCTCGCCTTCAGGCAGGGTAAGCGAAAAGAAACCATATTCATTGGTGGTTGTACCGATGCCATCCGTCAGATCATAGATGGTGGCATTAATCAGCGATTCGCCACTCTCATCACGGACATATCCGCTGAGAGTGTGGCGACGCTGAACCTGCTGAACTTTGTGGTCTATATTCGCGTAAGATGTTGATATTTGTTGTACGGGTTTTCGCTTCAATATCACATAGTTCGCATTGATATTATATAGAATATGAGTTTTCTCGAAAAGCGCCTTCAGTGCCTTCTTCACCGAAAGATGCTGAATGTCTGGTCCATGATACTTGATGTTCAATTCCCCATCAAGCGATGAATCATAGACGAAGTTGATTTTCCTGATGCGGTGCAGCCAATCCATCTGCTGACGGATGGTGGTAGAAGTCTGAGCCTCCACCATCATCTTCGGCGTGCCTGCCAACGTTGGAGCTGGCAAGGCAAGAATTGAGAGCGCAAAAATAATCTCTTTACCTTTCATAACTGTACTTTTATTCATTCTTTTATTGCTATAACGCAAGAATTACAGAATACCCCCATGGATGAAAGGTAAAATATAGAAAAAATCTGCAAGAAAATCATCTTTCTTGCCTCGTAAGGTCTTTAAAGCCTTGGAAATCTGATGCTCCACGGTCTTTTCAGACAGGTTCAGTTCTTCAGCTATCTCCCGATAAGTCATTCCGTCACGCTTGCTCATCAGGAAGATTTCCCTGCATCGTTCGGGTAATAGCTCGATAGCCGTCCACAATTCTGCCTCTCGGAAAGAACTTTCCTGTGCCTGGTCATCAGAAATCACGCCACATAAATCGGTAGGAGAAATCTCCGTATCTATCGGAGACTGGCAGCGCAACAGGTCGATACAGGCATTGCGCACAGAGATATATAAGAAAGCCTTGATGTTTTCCGGCATGATGTTCCTACTTATCAATTTCACAAAACAATCCTGCACCACGTCTTCAGCTTCATCGATATCATGCAGATAATGAGTGGCATAAAGACATAGCAGACGATAATACTGCTGAAATATCAAGTCTATCTCTTG
Source organism: Segatella copri (assembly GCA_021635485.1). Classification (GTDB taxonomy): domain Bacteria; phylum Bacteroidota; class Bacteroidia; order Bacteroidales; family Bacteroidaceae; genus Prevotella; species Prevotella copri_P. Next base: position 22,992 of record JAJWOH010000017.1, read on the forward strand.
CATAAACTTTCTCTACCTAAACTAAACTCTTATATAATAAAATAACCCTTCAAGTCTTTGCGGATTTGAAGGGTTATTTATGACCTGTTGTCCCAGGCGGATTCGAACCACCACTGACAGAACCAAAAACTGTAGTGCTACCATTACACCATAGGACAAGCAAATCGAATGCAAAGGTAGTGGATTTTTTCTCCACTACCAAATATTTTCAATACTTTTAACGATTACTTAACGGTAATCAAGAAGTAGTTCTTCTTACCTTTCTGAACCAAAAGATACTTGCCGTCAATCAGGTCATCAGCAGTAATTACCTGGTCGAATGCATTGAGCTTCTCCTTGTTGAGTGAAACGCCACCACCCTTAACGAGCTTGCGCATCTCGCTCTTGCTTGGGAAGATCTGCATACCTTCCTGGTTGAAGAGGTCAACAGCTGTACCACCGAGCAAGTTCTTGTCGAGGTCGTAGTGAGGTACATTGGCAAATACATCGTTCAATGTAGCCTCATCGAGCTGTGCCAAGTTCTCCTTGGTTGCCTTACCGAAGAGGATGTTGCTGGCTGCGATAGCCATATCCAAATCCTCCTGAGAGTGAACCATTATGGTAACCTCCTCAGCCAGACGCTTCTGAAGTACACGGCGGCCTGGGTCCTGCTTGTGCTCCTCTACGAGAGCATCGATAGTCTCCTTGTCAAGGTCTGTGAAGATCTTGATGTACTTCTCGGCATCATCATCGCTTACGTTCAACCAGAACTGGTAGAAAGCGTAAGGAGTAGTGCGGTTACGGTCCAACCAGATGTTACCGCTCTCTGTCTTACCGAACTTCTTGCCGTCTGCCTTGGTAATCAAAGGACAAGTGAGGCAGAAGCACTCTGCATCGTTACCCAATGTGCGGTGAATCAGCTCAGTACCGGTAGTCATGTTACCCCACTGGTCGTTACCACCCAACTGGAGGCGAACACCATACTTCTCATACTGATAGAGGAAGTCGTAGCCCTGGAGCAACTGATAGGTGAACTCAGTGAAAGACAAGCCGTCGCGAGCCTCACCGTTCAAGCGCTTCTGCACGCTATCCTTCGCCATCATGTAGTTTACAGTGATATGCTTACCAACCACACGAGCGAAATCAAGGAAGGTGAAGTCCTTCATCCAGTCGTAGTTGTTCACCAACTCCGCCTTGTTAGGCTCATTGCCATCGAAGTCGAGGAACTTAGATACCTGCTTCTTGATAGCTTCCTGGTTATGATAGAGAGTCTCTGAATCGAGAAGATTGCGCTCCTGGCTCTTGCCAGAAGGGTCGCCAATCATACCCGTGGCACCGCCGACGAGGAGATAAGGCTTATGGCCACAACGCTGCAAGTGGCGCAACATCATGATACCACAAAGGTGACCGATGTGCAGAGAGTCTGCAGTAGGGTCGGTTCCGAGATAGGCAGACACCATGTGGGTGTTGAGATATTCCTCAGTACCTGGCATTATCTGCGCCAGCATACCACGCCATTTCAATTCTTCAACAAATTTTTTTGCCATAGAATATGATTTTTTATTATATTATATAATATGTATAAGGGGCCCAACAATACAGTCGGAAACTTACGGTACGGGATCATAACCCGAACCACCCCAAGGATTGCATCTTAAGATGCGCCAAACAGCCAAAGCCAGTCCCTTAAAGGGACCATGCTTCAGGATGGCTTGTCTCGCATACTCTGAGCAAGTGGGCTGAAAGCGACAGGAAGGTGGCGTATAAGGAGTAATACACTTCTGATAAAACAATATCGGCAGTATAAGAATCCATACCAACACCTTTCTCATGCCATGTGCTATCACAAAGAGAATCTTCATCATAAACTGCTCTCTTTCATGACTGTTTCTGATTGCATCTCCTTGATATTATCAACCAATCTATCCAAAAGTTTAGTCATTTTGGTTGAAACCAGCTTTGAAGGCTGCAATTGTTCTGTTTGCCAAACAAAAGCCACAAGCAATTGTTTTCCAACATAATTCTGCATACAAGTCTCCAGCTCTTGTTTTTGATAACGAAAAGCTTCACGTATCTGTCGCTTTACCCGATTGCGTTTTACTGCGTGCTTAAAATAACGCTTTGATACACTGATAAGAACTTGAACAGAAGAGGCTTGCTCATCTTTCTTGTCAACAAGAAGAAACACCATTCTCATAGGCCATGCCGTCATTGCTTTAGCACCACCTCCAAAGAGCTGTTCTATAAGTGTCAGTTTACATAGATGCTCTTTCTTACCGAATGTTTTATTTCTGTCTGTTGACATATCTATTCTATTAAATATTTCCTATTAATTATGACGTTTCAGATAATCTGCCAAGGCACCTGTCATAGATGGAAAAGCTTTATTAGGAGCCTCCAGATCAAGGCGTAAGCCCTCATCTTCAACCGTTTTTGCTGTAGCAGGACCAAAAGCGCCAACAGCAATATTCCCTTGTTCAAAATTAGGGAAATTCTTCTTCAGAGCCTTGACACCTGTTGGGCTAAAGAAAAGCATCATATCATAATCGAAGTTCTTGATTTCCTCTTCTGAGAAATCATTGCTTACAGTACGATACATTACACATTCTGTATGATTGAGTTTTTTCTCATCAAGCAAGTTGGCAATATCATCATTATGAACACTGCTTAATGGTACCAGATATTTCTCGGTTTTATGGCGAGCCATCTGTCCCATCAACCCATCAATTTTACCTGTATCACCAAAGAACACCTTACGCTTGCGATACTGAACATACTTTTGGATGTAGAGAGCGATAGTCTCTATCACACAGAAATATTTCATATCTTCAGGAATTGTGATACGCATCTCCTTAGCTAATTTAAAGTAGTTGTCTACTGCATGACGAGATGTAAATACGACAGCAGTATAGTCAAGCAAATTTATTTTCTGCTGACGGAATTCTTTAGAAGAGAGCCCCTCTACCTTAAAGAATGGACGGAACACGCATTCTACTCCATATTGAGCCTGGATATCGAAGTAAGGAGACTTCTCACTTGCAGGTTTTGGCTGAGAAACTAAAATTTTCTTTATCATTTTGTCTTAAAAGTTTATTTTCAAATAATGACTGATTAACACAAGTCCACCCCAAAGAGCGAACAAGGGTATCACTTCAAGGGCACAAAAGTACAAAAATATTTGCAGAAACACGCCATTTCTTCTAAAAAAGATAATGTAAGCCTTCAAAAAAGCCAACAATTTAACTAATCCAAGGATAGTCAACGTGTATATCACTGCAATTTGCAATGGGAAATCGAAATACGACAAAAGCATCACCATTGGGAACAAGGCCACTCCTTGACATGATATAAGGAACAAATATGCCTTGAGCCATTGTACATTTTTTTTCTTTTCAAAGAATACCCAACCAGAAATCACATAGAGGAACGCCTTCAACAAGAAATAGCCCCCCATACAACCAGCATATATACTGATTACCTGATATTGGTCTACGATAAACGTATCGCTGATAGATGCTTTCGAATAAATGAAATACCCGATTGCCAACAAAAGACAGGTCTGCAACACGAAGAAGAACTGGTATCTTACTTCAGAACTGGTCTCCGTCACCTCTGTTGTACCGATGCGTGGAGTACGGAAGAAGGTTTTTGCCTGGCGTATAACAAAATGCTTAGATTTAGAGAATGCTATACAAGCCAAGAGAAAACAGACCAACAGCAATGAAGTAATAAAGCTATCACCAGCTACCGTATAGGGAACAGGATCACCTGCCACCCCTAAGCGTCCACCCTTTAATTCCGGATGAAACAGAGAATCTTTTGAAAAGAATGACTCACGATAATATTGTGGCAAACTTACATCCCTAAAACTCTTACCTGCCTTATGTCCTGGCAAGTGTAATGTATCCGGCATCTCGCTCCAATGAATCTCACTGGGCTTGATATGTGCCCTAATCATGGAGTCCTGCTGAGCTGGCGTTGCATTCTTAGGCAGCCAGCTCAACACCTCTTTGGGTGTGAGCTGGCTGCTATGTTGCCTGAGCACTTGCTGTTGCGATTCAGCCTCAAGTGCGGCATCTGTCTGTATCGAATCTGCCTGTTGCACCATTCCTTAAAGTCCGAAAACTTTCTTGATTTCGTCTACCTTATCTAATTTTTCCCATGTAAAGAGTTCTACCTTCATAGTTTTTGCCTCATGATATCGGCTGGTGAAGGTTTTCTCTACTATCTCATTCTTACGTCCCATGTGTCCATATGCCGCAGTTTCCTGGAACATTGGCTGGCGCAACTTCAACTGGCGCTCGATTGCTTTAGGACGAAGATCAAACATTTCTGCAATTTTCTTTGCAATCTCGCCGTCAGTCATATTCACATGGCTTCTGCCATAAGTATTTACATAGATACTAACCGGTTCTGCCACGCCGATAGCATAACTTACCTGAACCAACATTTCATCTGCAACGCCGGCAGCAACCATATTCTTTGCAATATAACGGGCTGCATAAGCTGCAGAACGGTCAACCTTACTGCTATCCTTACCTGAGAAGGCACCACCACCATGAGCACCCTTACCTCCATAAGTATCTACAATGATCTTACGACCGGTAAGACCTGTATCTCCATGAGGACCACCAATCACGAACTTACCTGTAGGGTTTACGAAGTACTTGATGTCATCATTGAAGAGAGCCAACACCTTATCACTCAGGTGAGTCTTTACTCTTGGAATCAGGATATTGATTACATCCTCACGAATCTTTGCCAGCATAGCATCATCATCGTCCTCACCATTTGCCTTCTTGATAAAATCATCATGCTGGGTAGAAACTACGATAGTATCGATGCGCTGTGGGATATTATCGTCAGAATATTCGACAGTTACCTGGCTCTTAGAGTCTGGACGGAGATAAGTCATCACCTTGCCCTCCTTGCGGATATCTGCAAGTACACGCATGATGAGCTGAGCCAAGTCGAGTGATACCGGCATATAATTTTCGGTTTCCGTTGTAGCATAACCGAACATCATACCCTGGTCGCCTGCACCCTGATTCTCATCCTCCTCACGACTTACACCGCGGTTAATATCATCGCTCTGTTCATGGATAGCAGTAAGCACACCACAAGAGTCGCCGTCAAACTGATATTCGCTCTTGGTATAACCGATTTTCTTGATAGTCTTGCGGGCAATGGTCTGCAAATCAACATAAACGTTAGAGCGAACCTCACCCATGATTACTACCTGACCAGTAGTACAAAAGGTTTCGATGGCGCAATGAGCGTGGTCATCGTATGCCAAAAACTGGTCAAGCAATGCATCTGAAATCTGATCAGCCACTTTATCTGGATGTCCTTCAGAAACTGATTCTGATGAAAACAAATATGCCATATTTTCTTACTTTATTTCTATTAATTATTGATATTCATTATTTTGCGGCTGCAAAGTTACTCATATTTTTTCAGATTTTGTCATATTCCTATATAAAAAACGTCAATTCCTTGTGCTTTATCTGTTATTCGGGTATCTTTTGTCTGTTTTATCTGAGTCAAGCACTTGATTTTCCTCATTATATTTGATATTTCGAGGATGATGTTCCAAGATAGCTCTACGCAAATCAGAAGTTTCCAGATGAGTATAAATCTCTGTGGTTCCAATATCCTCATGTCCCAACAAGGCCTGAATTACCCTCAGATCGGCCCCACCCTTCAATAAGGCTGTAGCAAAACTATGGCGCAAAGTATGAGGAGAAATGGTTTTCTTGATTCCTGCATCATAAGCCGCATTTTTTATCATGATAAGTATCATATTGCGTGTGAGATGAGCACCTCTACGATTCAAGAAGACATAGTCTTCCTCACCTGGTTTGATTGTCATCAGATTCCGGTCTATATACCAAAGATTGATTTCTTTCAGAGCCTTACTAGAAATAGGAACGATGCGTTCCTTGTTACCTTTACCTATGACCCTAATAAACTTTTCTTCTTCAAACACATCGCTTTTCTTTAGATTCACAAGTTCCGAAACGCGAAGGCCACAGGAGAACAGGGTTTCTATAATCGCCTTATTACGCTGTCCCTCCCATTTTTCCAAATCGATAGCCGCTTCAAGCATGTCAACCTCTTCTACAGATAAATACTCCGGCAAATGCTTTCCTATTTGGGGAGAAACCAGTAATTCGGTCGGATCGTCTTTTATATAATCATCAAGCACCAGATACCGGTAGAAAGAACGGATTCCGCTCAAAATCCGAGCTTGTGAACGAGCAGAAACACCACGATCATGCAAACTTGCAGAAAAATTCTCCAAGTCTTCCAATTTCATTTCCGTCAGCACCAAATTGTTCTTATCAGCATACTCCAAGAGAAAATTCAAGTCATGGTAATAGGCATCCAACGTATTTTTGGAGAAATTACGCCCCAACTTGAGGTATCTCATATAGTTCTTTATAATTTCATTCCTCATTTTTTGTCAGTTTCCTTAATTTATTGTATCTTTGCATCGTCTTTGCATAAGACAGGAGAGTACAAAAGATCTCTGCCGCAAAGATACGAAAAAAATATGGATTACGATTAAAAATCAAGTAAATATGAAGATACAAATTATTAATGGTCCAAACTTGAACCTTCTTGGTGTAAGAGAACCGGGTATTTATGGTAGCAATTCTTTCGAGAGTTATCTGCCTAAGCTGAAAGCGAAATTCCCTGATATTGAGATAGAGTACTTTCAGAGCAACATTGAAGGCGAGTTAATCAACAAGCTGCAGGAAGTAGGTTTTTCCTATGATGGTGTAGTACTCAATGCTGGCGCCTATACTCATACCAGCATCGCCTTGCAGGATTGTATTCGCAGTTTGAAATGCCCTTGCGTTGAAGTACACATCTCTAATGTGCATAAACGTGAAGAGTTCCGCCATCATTCATATATTTCCTGTGCTTGCCTGGGCGTAATCTGCGGTTTCGGTCTGGCTTCCTACGAACTTGCCATTTCAGGAATCTTAGCACAGAAAGAAACAGAAGAGTAAGATTTCCGTTACTCTAAATCCATCAGATTATGACAGAGACTGAACTCATAGACAAATATATCTGCCAGCATATAGAGCCAGAAGGCGATTATCTGTATCGTCTTTACCGCGCCACCAATATACATACTATCCATGGACGTATGGCTAGCGGCCATATTCAGGGCAGACTTCTCAAGATGCTTGTAGAGATGATTCGCCCGAAGAATATTCTGGAAGTAGGCACATTTAGTGGCTATAGTGCTATCTGCCTGGCCCAGGGATTGCAGGAAGGTGGAAAACTCTACACTTTCGAAATCAATGATGAGATGGAAGATTTTACCCGTCCCTGGATAGAAGGTTCGAATGTTGCCGATAAGATTGACTTCCGCATCGGTGATGCTAACATAGAAGCGCCCCAACTAGGCGTAAAATTCGATATGGCTTTTGTTGATGGCGATAAGCGTACCTATATAGAAACGTATGAAATGGTTATGAGCATCCTAAACCCTGGAGGCTACATCCTTGCAGACAATACTCTTTGGGATGGTCACGTCATCGATCCTGCCTACGACCGAGACCACCAGACTCAAGGCATTCGGGCTTTCAATGATTTAATAGCAAAAGATCCTAGGGTAGAGGTTGTTATCTTGCCACTACGCGATGGTCTTACACTCATCAGGAAAAAATAAGAAATCAATTAGAATAAGAAATGGCATGAATCCCCCATGAAAGATTCATGCCATTTCTTTTAGTATATGCACCCAAGTATAAGAAATTCTGTAGGTTTTAACTCAACAGCCTTTTACTCAGCGCTCTTACAGGATACCATACAGCAAGCCAACCTACAGCAATTACAGTAACGAAGATAATGGCAACATCTAAGTAATGGACACTTACCGGATAAGCATCAACAATAAAGGAGCCTTCAGAATCTCCCAGACGTACAAATCCATATTGCTGCTGCAAAAAGCAGAGGAGCAAGCCCAATCCAATACCGATAACAGCACCTATCACAGCTATCATTCTACCTTCAAAAAGAAATACTCTGGTAATCTGCTTATCGTTAGCTCCAAGATTACGAAGAGTCACTACATCATTTTTCTTATCAATAATAAGCATAGAAAGCGACCCGATGATATTGAAACATGCAACAACTAAGATAAAGGTCAGGAAGATATAAGCAATCATCTTCTCTATCGACATAATTTTAAAGGTATCTTCCTGTTGTTCAAATCTGTCAAGCACTTTATATTTATTACCAGCTATCTGCTGCATCTCAGCCTTTACAGCATCCAGATTGCTACCCGGTTTCAAGCGTAATTCCAAATCAGAGAGCATACCTTGCTGTCCAAAGAGATTACGGGCAAATGAAATAGAAGTGATGATGTAGTTTTTATCATACTTAGCCTGTTTAACGGCAAAAAGTACGCCAGGAGAGTTGAGCGAGTCAACAACAAAGCCATCACCAGGGTTAGTCATATCCAGCTGTCCTTCCTTTTTAGGAGCATAGATTTTCAGGAAACCATCCCATTGTGCTCCTATGCCTAAATTCTGGGCAAGACGGATACCTACTGTTCCATATTCCAAATTGGCAGCATGCAAGGAGAAGGAGCCATCACCATATAAAATATCTGTAATATGAGAAAGTTCTGCAAAATTATCATCTACACCCTTGATTTTCACCATAGCCTGATGATCATTATAGATTGCAAGTGCTTGATCTTCTACGGTTTCTGTTGCAACATCTACCTGCGGCAAAAGACGAATTTTGGTAAGAATAGGATCATCTGCAGGCGCAGTCTTTCCCTCAACAGGCACAACCTTGAGTTGTGGATCAAAACTCGTAAAGAGTGAAGCTACCAGGTCATGGAAGCCGTTAAAAACACTCAGAACGATGACCAGAGCCATCGTAGCTACCGCCACACCTATTACAGAAATAGAACTGATGACGTTGATGACGTGCGTACTCTTCTTTGAGAAAAGATACCTGCGAGCTATAAAGAATGGGAAATTCATAATTCTATCTTACCTTATTTATATAACAGTATAGGGAGTCAAGAATTGCCGTCTTAACTCCCTTATCTTTTTACTTCCTTACTCTTTTACTTTTTCAAGAGTTCATCAATGTGCTCCAAATAATCGAGACTATCATCAAGGAAGAAACGGAGTTCTGGAATAATACGTAACTGGTTTCTCACTTTTTTACCCAAGTCGAAACGGATCGTCTTCTCATTTGCATTGATATTCTTCAAAATCTCCTCTCCTTTTTCAGAAGGGAACACACTCAAGTAAGCAGTACAGATACTGAGATCTGGACTTACTCTAACCTTAGTAACACTTACCATCACACCATGCATCATGCGAGTTTGTGACTGGAAGATAAGACTCAACTCCTTCTGGAGAAGTCTTGATATACGGTTTTGTCTTGTTTCTTGCATAACTATTAACTATAAATTATTAACTATAAACTATTCAAGATCTACATGTGTAACCTCCACCTGTTCATGAAGGAAAATCTGTGCAGATTCCTTGAATTTATCCTCACTTTCTGTTGTGAGATATCGGCAAGAGCCTGTTTTGGTTATCATCTGTTCCATCTGCGGATGGCGCTTCAGATAATCTTTCAGACTGTTTGCTACATATTGTCCTTGCGGAACCACTCTTACGCCATCAGGAAGATTCTTCACGATGCTGCTCATAAGAAGCGGATAATGCGTGCAACCCAAAATAATGGTATCAATATCAGCGTCCTTCAGCATCAGCTGGTCGATGCGTTTCTTTACAAAGTAATCAGCTCCCGGACTATCTGCTTCATTGGCTTCTACGATGGCAGCCCAAAGCGGACAAGCCACACCACTCACCTGAATCTCCGGCCAAAGTTTAGATATTTCCATATTATAACTTTGGCTTTTGATAGTACCTTCAGTAGCCAGAAGTCCTACGTGATTACTCTTGGTGATAGTACCGATTACTTCGGCTGTAGGACGGATAATACCCAGAACTCTTCTGCTGGGATCCAACTCTGGAATATCGCGCTGCTGTAAAGAACGGAGAGCCTTAGCCGAAGCCGTATTACATCCCAGGATAACGAGATGACACCCCATAGAGAAAAGTTTAAGCACAGCCTGGCGTGTGAACTTATAAACCACCTCAAATGAACGCGAACCATAAGGGGCACGAGCATTATCACCCAAGTACATATAATCATACTGGGGCATCGTCTGGCGCAACCCATGCAGAATGGTCAGTCCGCCATAACCAGAATCGAAGACACCGATTGGACCGGGATTAGAAGGCAACATCATTTCAAAGTCTCCTCCAGCAAAGCTGTAATATCCTCCCCCATCTCTTCGTTGAGATAAGGAGCTGCATTATTGTCTGTATTGAGGATAAAGGCAAAGCCCTTCTGCTTGCCAATCTTTTTGGCTTCCTCGTTTATTTTTGCTTTGAGCGGAGCATAAGCATCATTCTCTGCTTGCTGCAAAAGGCGGGTAGCCTCAGCCTTGAAGGCAATATTCTTCTCCATCAATTCACGCAATTCAGCCTGACGTTTCTCCAGAATTGTCTTGGCATAAGTGCGCTGTCCATCAAGAAATTCCTCATACTTAGCATTAAACTCTGTTTCTACACGCTTCGTTTCTGCATCGTATTTCTCACGGAGTTCATCCATATTATGCTTGGCTATAGCGTAACCAGGCATAGTATGAAAAACCTTATCAAAACTAAAGTAGCCAAAATGCAAAGGAGCAGATACAGCAATCTGTTGTTGCTGAACCTTTGCTGCAGGCGTTGTATGCTGGGCTGAAACAGTCAAAGAGATGAGAGCAAAAGCCAGAAATAAGAGATTCTTTTTCATGATGAGTGATACCGTTTATGATGAATACCTTATAAATACCTCGTTATTGAAAATGAGAAATAAGGGCAAGCACTTCTGCCTGCCCTCAATTTATATTCTTTTTATTTGCCTTGATTACTTAATCTTAGCCTGTACTTCCTTAGTAACGTCTACTACGTTAGTACCAGTATATACAGCTGCACCATCCTCGAAGATGAAGGTGTAGTTGCCTGCCTTACCTACAGCCTCGATAGCTGTACGTACCTTTGCTACGATAGGCTGCATGAGTTCGCTGCTCTTCTTCTGCAACTCCTGCTGACCATCCTGGTAAGCCTGCTGAATTTTCTGCTGAAGAGTCTGCAACTCTGTTTCCTTCTGCTGCTTTGCTGTAGCGTTCATTGTGCTGGCACCCTTCTGATACTCGTCAGCCTTACGCTGGAACTCATCCTGCATAGACTTCAAGTCATTCTCCTTCTGCTTCTGGAGAGCTTCCATCTCGCCATTAGCCTTAGCTACATCTGGCAAAGACTGCATAATCTGCTGAGTATTTACTTTACCAAACTTCTGAGCCATCATAGTCATTGGTGCACAGAGCATCAACATTAAAATAAGCTTTTTCATTGTTCTATTCTTTTTAATTATTAATTTCTAAATGATGTTTTCATGCCGCCAACCATTGGCACATGTACTTATCGGCTGCAAATATACAATTATTATTTGGAATAACCTAATTTTTGGAGCACTTCGTTGCTAATATCTATCTTAGGAGAGCCAAAGATGATGCCGCTGTTGCTAGCTCTATCGAGAACAAGCGAATATCCACGCAGGTCTGAAATCTCTTTTACGGCTGTATAAATCTCTTCCTGAATAGGTCCCATCAATGCCTCACGCATCTTATAGAGGTCGCCTTCTGCACCAAAATATTTTTTCTTCAAATCGCTAGCCTCCTTCTCTTTCTGCATGATGGCATCCTGCTTAGCCTTCTTCTGCTCCTGAGAAAGGAACACTACCTCGTTCTGATAGTTCTTATACATGGTGCTTGCCTCTGTATTAAGAGCTTCTACCTCAGCCTGCCATTTGCGGCTTACCTGATTCAGCTGCTCGTTGGCACGCTCATAAGCGGGTACATTCTTCAAGATGTACTCCATATCTATCAATGCATATTTCTGTGCATGTGCTGAGATGGCTGCTACAGCCATCATCAGCATCAATACTATTTTCTTCATAAAACCCATTTTTAGAATTCCTGACCTAAGATGAAGTGGAACTGACTTCCACCCTTCTTATATGAGCTACCATTCCATACGGTATCGAAACCGTAGGCCCAGTCAATACCCATCAGACCAACCATAGGCAAGAAGATACGTACACCGACACCGGCACTACGCTTCATGCTGAATGGGTTGAACTTCTTGGTTTCATACCAGGCGTTACCAGCCTCTACGAAGGTCAAACCATAAATAGTGGTGTTACCTAAGAGGAATGGATAGCGAAGCTCCAATGAGAAGCGGTCGTATGCATAAGCATAGTAACCGGTTGTAGGACTGTAAGATACAGAACCATTCTCATAACCGCGGAGTCCGATTGTTTCCTCACCATAATATGATGAGTATCCACTCATACCATCACCACCCACATAGTAGGTCTCGAACGGACTCTTCTTATACTTGTTATAAGAACCGAGCAAACCGAGTTCTACACGGGTCATCAATACGAAGCACTTCTGACCCTCTGTGAGTGCAGTATAAGTCTTTGCCTTGAACTTCCACTTATGGTATTCAATCCATCTGTACTTCTCCTGCTGCTCAGCAGAATAGGTTGGTGACTTAGAATCGTTGGCAAGATTCTTGTAGTCCTTGTTGTCGAACGCACTCCATGGTGGAGTAAGGTTGACACTTGCCTCAACCTCAGAACCACGACGTGGGAAGAGTTGGTTATCGGTTGATGTTCGGTTCAATGCGATGGTCAAGTTCAAGTTGTTCGCATTACCGTTGGTCATCAACATATAGCTCCAGTTCTTCATCATGTAGCGCTGGTAAGCCAACTGTACAGACAAGGTGAAGTAATCATCCGGCCAACGGAGGCGCTTACCCCAACCGAGGCTTACACCCACCATCTGGATATACTTGTCTGGATCGTAATAATTCTCGTAGTTGTTATAGTAACTAGAACCATAGCCATATAAGTAACTCTGATAGTTGTACATGGCTGCACTATTGTAATAGTTGCTTGACACGTCGGTACTCTTACTGTAGTATGCACCTACGCTGAACTGGATAGGGCGCTTGCCGCCAAACCAGTTGGTAGAGTAGCTTACGTTATAGCTCTGGTAGTAGGTACCGTTGGTCTGTGCACCGATACTCAGCACCTCACCGTCACCGATAGGCATGATACCACGGTGCTCCTTGTTCTTGTTGAAGAGGTTTGCCATAGAGAAGTTGTTGAGCTTCAAGCCCACACGTCCGATGACACCCGTCTGACCCCAACCGAGCGAGAACTCAATCTGGTCGTTACTCTTCTGCTCCAGGTTCCAGTTTACATCAACCGTACCATCTTCAGGATTAGGTTTTACATCCGGGCTAACCTTCTCAGGATCAAAGTGTCCCATAGAAGCAAGTTCACGAGCCGAACGCATCAGAGCATCCTTAGAGAAAAGGTCGCCTGGCTTGGTACGAAGTTCACGGCGCACTACGTTTTCGTAAAGACGGGTATTACCATTGATACGTACATGGCTCAGATAAGCCTGAGGTCCCTCTGTTACGCGCATCTCCAAATCGATAGAATCGCCATCAATATTGATTTCAGTCGGTTCGATACGAGAGAACACATAACCATTATTATAGTAGAGGTTAGAAACAGCGTCATCATCTTCATTCAGGCGCTTACCCAATATCTTCTGGTTATATACATCGCCCTTCTTCATACCGAGCAATGCTTCGAGATAAGCTGAAGAGTAAACGGTATTACCAGCCCAGGAGATGTTACGGATAAAGTATTTCTTACCTTCATCTACCTTGATATAGATATTAACGTGCTTCTCATCGAAGTTGCTCACGCTATCTTCCAGAATCTGAGCATCACGGAAACCATACTCATTATATTTGTCGATGAGTTTCTGCTTATCTTCCTTCCAACGCTCAGGAGTAAACTTCTTCGACTTGAAGAAAGAAGCGAACTTACCAGCCTCATGAGTCTTGGCAAAAGCACCCTTTGAGAAGAGTCCACCCTTAATCTTGCGGTCAGAAAGTTGTTCGTTTCCATCGATTGTTATCTGATGAACCTTGATTTTTTCTTTCTTGTCAACAACAACATCCAGGATTACCTGTCCCTTGTTGGCAATATCATCGCGCTGGTTAATCTGGATATCGGCGTTCTTGAAGCCCTTATCATCGAAATACTTCTTAGCGAGAATCTTGGCACGGTCGAGCATATTCGGAGTTACCTGAGTGCCCTTTACCATACCCAACTTCTGCTCCATATCTTCACGCTCGCTCTTTTTCAAACCAACATAGTTGATATTAGAGATACGTGGACGAACCGCAAGATAAATATGGAGATAAAGTTTCTCACCTACGATAGAGTCGGCAGCGATAGCCACCTTTGAGAAGAGTCCATGTTTCCAGTAGCGCTTTACGGCATTGGTAATCTCATCGCCAGGCACGGTAATCTCATCGCCCACACTGAGGCCTGAAATACCTGTGAGGACATAGTCTTCGTAGCCCTCAACACCCGAAACATTGATACCACCAATCTTAAGGGTACGAGGTGTACCAGCATACGAGATGTCAGGGTTTACGATTTTATCTTGTGCCTGAATCTGCATGCATGCCATTACGCCGAACAGCAGGATGAAAATCTTTTTAAATCTATTCATTTATACCTTATTATATATAATATGATTTTTCTATGCTTGTATGAGGTTTGCTTATTTCTCCTCCTCTTCCACCTGTGCCTCGGTTTTTCCAAATCGACGTTGGCGGTTCTGATAACTTGCTATTGCCTTGTGCAGATCTTCTTCATTGAAGTCTGGCCAGAAGGTATCACAGAAATACAACTCTGAATAAGCTATCTGCCAAAGAAGATAGTTGCTGATACGGAGTTCACCTCCTGTACGTATCAGAAGTTCAGGATCTGGCATGAAACTGGTCTCAAGATGCTTCTCGAAGTTCTCCTCTGTCAGTTTATCCTCTATCTGCTCATAGGTTGAACCAGACTCGAGCGCTTCTTTTACCATTTTCTTTGTAGCATTCAGGATTTCCCAACGTGAAGAATAGCTCAATGCCACAACCATAGTCATAGCATCGTTCTTCGCTGTATGGTCCATGGTCTCCTGAAGCTTGTCCTGTACCTGTTGTGGCAGGCGTTTCAAATCGCCTATCACACGGAAGCGGACATTATTCTTCATGAAGATTTCATCTTCGAGCGATGTCAGCACCAGTCCCATCAAGGCAGCAACCTCATCGGCCGGACGGTTCCAATTCTCTGTAGAGAAAGTATAGAGGGTGAGATATTTTACCCCCAACCTGGTACACTCCGATGTAATTCGGCGCACGGTATCTACTCCAGCCTGATGGCCGTAGCTACGCTCCTTGCCCCGTTCTGTTGCCCAGCGACCATTGCCATCCATAATGATAGCGATGTGCTCAGGAATCCTGTTCATATCTAAGTTGTCCATCATTCTTCTTTATTACAAGTTTTACATTTTGCACTGAAACTATAGGTCACCGAAACGGCTATGGTAGAATAGCAGTCGGAATTCTTGAAAATGCCACTGCTCTTTACCCAGTAAGGGTCTTTCACACCATCCAGTTCATCGCTGAGCGAGAAATGGAAAGTCCAGGCCAATCCCAAGTTCAACCTTTCGTTTACTTTATATTTTGCGCCGATGCCTAAAGGCACGTTGGCTGTAAATACATTTTTTTCGTTACCTTTTACATAGGTTGCTCCCAAGCCACCCAGTATATAAGGAACCAGACGCTGAGCTCCACGATAGTCTCTGCCTGTTCCGTAGGGCCAGAAGTTGTACTCAAACACCAGATTCATATCCACCAGCGTATGATTGAAGGAATAGGGATTCTCCGCATAATCAGGATAGAAAGTATCCACATTTGCCGAAGAACCTTTTATCTTTCCAAAGCCCACGCTCAGTTTCAAATCCTTGTAGGGGTCGAAATTGTATCTTCCCACCAGGAAACCGGCAGGCTGCATGTCGCTAAGCACATTTCCGTTAAAGTCACCTTCATAGGTCATTACACCTACACCGGCACCTATTTCCATGCGATATTGCGGATCGTCCTGTGCACGAACCGCCAAACAGCCCAGAGTTAAGAAGGCAAGCAGGATGATTAATCTTCCTTGTTCCTCCAACCATCTATGTTGAAACGTCCTCTCCATACGTATCCGTTTCTGATAATCCAATAATAATGCTGATTGTCACGGCAGAAAGCGAAACGGGCAGCAGTATCAAACTCACCTGGCAGAGCTACCTTCTTGTCCTGAGTCCAAGTCAATCCTGCATCCTGGCTCTTATACCATTTGCCGTTGCTGCCTAAAGCAACGAAGCCTGTATCAGCAGCACAGGTAATTACCTGATCCAGCCAAGGCATCTTTCCACTTTTATTGTTTTCGATTTCCAGATAGTTCCACTGTCCGTCTTCATTTGCATAGTCAACCGTGCGCAACCATGTGGTAGCAATCGTATCATTCGTACCCAGCAGCATTACGTTCTCTACATCCTTAGCAGAGAGTACGCCAGCCACATTCATTGAGATATTCTGTTTTGGCAAATAGGCTTTATCTGTATCAAGTTTCTCTGCCTTCCAGCTGGCACCCTTATCTTCTGAAACAGAGATACCTGCAGCAGTATAAGCATAGAGATTCTTGCTGCTTGCACCAATGAGCTGCTTGATATCTGCGTTTTCAGAAACCTTTGTCCATGTTGCAGCATCGGCAGAAGCATAAACCTTGCCGCCATCTGCAATATAGAGTTTGCCATCCAGCGCTACTGCACTCTGGTAAGCGTCACTACTTAAGCCTACGTTCATCGTAATAGATGACCAGGCGCTGCCATCATTGATGGCTGACCTCAGCACCTCAGTACCCGCGGCAGTCTTGCCGAATACATAGATGTCATCACCACAAGCTACAGCCTTCAGATCAGAGAATGCAGCCAACTGACTGTTGTTCTGAGCCAGCTCATGCCACTTAAACTCATAAGGCAACTCCTTATGTACGTTTACGGTAACCTGATACTGGGCATAGGCAGAGTAGTCGCTGCTGTAAACTCTAATAAAGCGAGGCTTTGAGAAGTTGATGGAATCAGAGCTTGAATAGTATGCTGCGACAGAATCAGTCTTGTTGATATCCATCAGGAGAATAGGGCTGCTATTCTTGCTGCTGATAGTAGCCAATATGGCAGTATCCCTCACCCCACAAGGCAAGGAATCTACATTATAAATCAAGCGTTGTACCTGATCTATGGAAAATTTATAGTCAGAGCCCGTCACATTAGCCTTGAGCAAGGTATCTTTACCTGCCTTCGTTTTGGTATATCTGTCAAGACTACCCAACGAGAAAGCCGTGATGGCTGTATCATGTGTATATTCTACTGTTGTTTCATCGCTGCTCAAGCAAGAAGAGAGCGAGAGCGTAGCTGTAATCAGCGCTATGAAAGCAAAAAACTTCCTTTTCATTCTATCCTATTTTATTTTTAGCTGCAAATTTACTGAGAATTCTTTAAAAACTCGACCTTTTCTCCTTATTATTATGCAAATTATTCATTTTTAGGCGCATTTTTTAAGTTTTTTAGTGATTTCGAGGCGTAAAAACGAAGAAATCCCGCTTCTTTTGCAAGAAACGGGATTCCATATTTGGTATAAATTCGAAGTGTCGAATTAGAGCTGTGGACCAGCAGCAACGAGAGCCTTACCAGCCTCATTTGTCTCATACTTCTTGAAGTTCTTGATGAAACGAGCAGCCAAATCCTTAGCCTTCTCCTCCCACTGAGAAGCCTCAGCGTATGTATCACGTGGATCGAGGATCTTAGGATCTACGCCTTCCAACTGTGTAGGAACTACGAAGTTGAAGAATGGGATAGTCTTTGTAGGAGCTGCGTCGATTGAGTGGTCGAGGATAGCGTCGATGATACCACGTGTATCGCGGATAGAGATACGCTTGCCTGTACCGTTCCAACCTGTGTTAACCAAGTATGCCTTAGCACCAGACTTCTGCATCTTCTTTACCAACTCCTCAGCGTACTTAGTTGGGTGCAACTCCAAGAATGCCTGACCGAAGCAAGCAGAGAATGTTGGAGTAGGCTCGGTGATACCGCGCTCTGTACCAGCCAACTTAGCTGTGAAGCCAGAGAGGAAGTAATACTTAGTCTGCTCAGCGTTCAAGATAGATACTGGTGGCAATACACCGAATGCATCTGCTGAGAGGAAGATAACCTGCTTAGCAGCTGGACCCTGAGAGAATGGACGCTGGATGTTCTTGATGTGGTAGATAGGATAAGATACACGAGTATTCTCGGTAACAGTCTTATCTGCGAAGTCAATCTTACCATCCTTAGCTACAGTTACGTTCTCGAGAAGAGCGTCACGTGTGATAGCGCCGTAGATGTCTGGCTCAGACTCCTTGTCGAGGTTGATAACCTTAGCGTAGCAACCACCTTCGAAGTTGAACACACCCTCGTCGTCCCATCCGTGCTCATCGTCACCGATCAACTTACGCTTAGGGTCTGTTGACAATGTAGTCTTACCTGTACCAGAAAGACCGAAGAAGATAGCTGTATTCTCAC
>JAJWOH010000303.1:0-1440 GCA_021635485.1 Segatella copri
GTCTTGCGCTTCAATACTTCCAGCTGGAAGTCCTTGCCGGCTATGATGCCTTTGCTGCGCAAAATCTGCTCCACGGTTTTGCGTGCCAGCTCAGGATGATTGTTCTCCTCGCTGAGATGACAGAGCCAAACGTGATGAAGCTCCGGTGTGGCATAATTGGCAAGTGCCTCACCACAATCGTCGTTGCTCAGATGACCGTTATCTCCCAGAATGCGATCCTTCAGATACTGGGGATAATGACCCTGTTGGAGCATCTCTACACTGTGGTTCGCCTCGAGCACAAGATAGTTGGCACGGCCGATAAAGTCGTGCATCTCTTCAGTAATATGCCCCACATCGGTGATGAGACAGAAGTTCACACCTTCGCACTCCACGAAATAGCCAACATTGTCGGTACTGTCATGGGGTACGCCGAACGGAGTAATCTTAAACTCGCCCAGTGTGAAAGTTACGTTCTTCTCTATCACACGAGCATGGTTAGGCTCTATCTTCTTTCGAACACAATAGTTGCGCTCGATGCCTTGATGTACTTTACGGGTCGTATATACCGGTAGATGATAGTCAGAACTCAGACTCCCCACCGACTTTACATGGTCGGCGTGGTCATGAGTGATGAGGACATGATGCACATCCTCGAAGCGAAGTCCATAGTTATGGAAATGCTTCTTCAATATTCTTATTCCTACTCCTACATCTATCAGTATCGAATCCGTATCAGTGTAAAGATAATAGCAATTGCCACTACTTCCACTGCCAAAGGATATAAATTTCAGCATTTTAATTGTTATTTTCCATGCAAAGTTAGCAAAAAAGATTCTTATTACAAAGTTTTTTACTATCTTTGTGCCGAAATATCGCAAAAAAATAGAATTTTTAAGATTTGAGAATCATGATGAAGAAGTCGATGATAGGTTTATGCATAGCTATGGCATGCATGACCGCAAGTATATTCAGCCTTTCGGGCTGTGAACCTCATGAAGGCAGCGAGGACCAGCTGAAGGCTGATGTTGATTCGTTTGCCACCTATTATTTCAACTGGCATTTCCCGAAAGCCGTGAAGTATTGCACTCAGGAATCGGAGCGCTGGCTGCGTTATGCGGCAAGTAATGTGAACGAGACTGATGTGGAACTGCTGCGCCAGAAACCGGAGGATGCCAGCATCGAGATTACGGATATTGATTTCGGTGACGATGAAACAAGCGCCACCGTTACCCTTACGGTTCATAATTATCTGCAGATGGATAGCATCGGGCAAGATCCGCAGCTCATAGAACAGGCCGATTTCCAGTTGCCGATGTGTATGGAAAAGGGACTCTGGAAGATTAAGCTGGATAAATTGCCTTGAAAAAAGTAAGGAGTTTCGCAAGTTCAGGAGTTAAAGGAGTTAAAGAAGTTATCGCTCCCTACGGTCGCTGAGGAGTTAAGACAATAGTCTTTTTG
>JAJWOH010000144.1:0-7285 GCA_021635485.1 Segatella copri
TTGAGAGCCGCCTATTGATATTTAGTTTATTTGATGAAGCAAATGCTTACTTCTTTGTGAACTCACACTTAGCATAGCCGTTAGCCCATGCATAAAGTTTGATGTCGTATGTACCTGCTTCTGGTACGAACTGTTTCTGTGGAGCATTGTTAGAGAATACAAATTTATCGCCATCAAATCCCCACTGCATATCCCAAGCATCGTTAGCACGGAACTTGCATTCACCTGCTTTCAGCTTAATGTTCTTCGCTTCCCAATAGCGACCTTCCTTAGTTTCTTTGTTGTAAGGAACATAAGTCAAGTCCACGTCAGAATCCCAACCATTAGGGGCTGCGCTACCGATAATACCGATAGAAGTGATAGGAGTCAATGTATATGTCTTAGCAGACAAGTCTACATCTACCTTGTAGTAACCTGCAGGTTCTGTCATTACTATGTTACCAGCATCAGGTGCTGTGGAGAAGTTCTCACCATAGCCAGTACCACTCCAGTCTGGCGCTGTAGTGAACTTAAATCCGTTCTGATTGAGGTACATGAAACCTGTGAAGTGTACACCATCACCTGCGAGATAGTCATATCCATCCCAGCCGTTAGCATCGCCCTTCATGTATAGCTCTGGGGCTTCCTCTATGGTATAAGAATAGTCCATCATGTTGAGGGTGAGCTTGTACTTACCAGCCTTAGCAATCTTACCAGCCTTAGCGTCACCATTTGTCAAAGAACCAGTCATGCTGTCTTCGCCGTCAACCTTAGGACCTACTACACCAGCAGCAGATGCATCGGTATTACCTGCATCAACGTTCGCCTTAGGAATAATCTTCCAATACTGGTCCGCCTTGGTTGTTTCGAAAGTGATAGTGAAAATAGGATCTTCATATACATCCTTATCGCTGTGTTTGAATTTCTGCTTGTCACTTGTAGTATTCCAACCATTTACGTCATCTGTAGTAAACATGTCACCTACGAGGTAGTAAGCTGCATCGATGAATGGAGCCTTTGGAGTCATTACGAGGTTAATCTTGCCTGCATCGATGAGAACAGCCTGCCCCTCTTTTATAGCATTTACATAAACCTGGGCATCAAAAGTGCGGGCTGTAGGACGCTTGCCATAAGCTGATTCTACAACAGATGCGAGGTCAGCTACTGCACCCTTACCATCAAGACTTGTATTAACTGTAGTCTTGGTTGCATTCTCTACACCCTGAGGAGTAAGCTCAATGCGAGCATTTCCCAAGGTAAAACCTTCAGGAAGAGCAGCGCTGCTCAAAGAGAAGGTGTTGACACTATCTGTAGTCACACTGGCAAAGTCGATGGCCTGAGCTGCTGTTGCAGTAAAGCCAGGAATTGTGATGGCATCTTCCTGTGGGTTAGTCTGAGGATCTGCCCAGTCTTTGAAATCTTCGCTGCAGGACCCCATGAAGAGGCCTGCAAGTGCGATAGATATATATAATGATAACTTTTTCATTTTACTTCGATTTTAAATCGTTATTACTTGATTTCACCAGTTCCCTTAGAGAAGTTGAGGTGAACCTGCTGACCTACTTCACCTGTAACTCTATCCTGGTCGCCGCCTGTTGCACGGTACTTGATCTTACCGTCTAATACAACGAACTCAGAATGCCACCAGTCGTGTCCTGGAATCTTAACGTACATACGTACACCCTTATCAGTACCAGCAGGAACTGAACCTACGAATGCAGGAGATACGAATTCTCCGTCCATGGTTGTAGGTACAGTGAATGACCAGCCTTCTGCTTCCTCTGCGAAATCGTCGCTGCCAGCTGCAGGGCCAATCAGCCAGATTGTTGGCTTGTTGAACTGAACGTCATAGTGGATTTCACGGTTTACAACAGATGTTGTTACGATTACGAGATACCAGCCTGGTTTGCTAGAAGCGATATTGCCATCCTTGTCGATGATATCGTCCTTGCAGTCGCCGGAAACTGTAATGCCAGCATAACCAACTTCGCTCTTATTGCTTTCAGCTACAGTATTGAGCTTGATACCGCTATCGTCGATATAGACAAGACGCCAGAAGGTATTATCTGTACCATAAACCTGAACCATGTCGAAGCTCTTTGCCCAATCCCAGTCACAGAAGTTACCTACTATATGTACATGGCTAGGTAAGTTGACAGGTGGCAATGAGAACAAGAGGTGAATCTTGTTGAGTGAAACCACATTAGAAAGAATCTCTGTTCCTTCTACAACATTACCATTACTGGTCACAATATTTGCCTTCAAACGGAAGTAAGCTTTTACGTCCATAGGGAAATCAGCCTCTGTCTTGCCTTTCTCCACAAAGATGTTGGTCAAAGCACTTGCCAATGAAGATGCATTGATTGCAACCTTGGCACTTGTGCTGGTTTCTGAAAGCTCAACAGCATCAGTCATATTTTCATCTGTAGCGACCTGTACTGTATATTGAACGCTAGCTGTATAGCTATAGTTAGGCTGTGAGCAGGTCAACATAATCTTAGACGAATTCGCCAGGTCGATTGGGGTATTCTGCAATGCAGGAGTATTCAACTTGAACTCTGTTGGTGACTGAATAGTCGGATTAGAGTCATTGTCGTCGCTACAAGCTGTCATGAGAAATAAACTCATGACAACGAGTAGAGCTGATTTAATTATATTTTTCATAATGAATTCCTTTTTATGTTTGCAAATTAATATCCAGGATTCTGAATCAGATTCTTGTTAGATGTCAACTCATTGGTTGGGATAGCAAAGATGTTCAAATGTTCAGAGAAGTTGCGACCTTCCTTGGTGCCGCCCTTCCACTGCCAGTTGTAGTTGACATTGCCACCATAACGGTTGAAACGGATCAGATCCATACGACGGCGACCCTCGAAGTAGAACTCACGGCTCCATTCATCGCAGATATCGTTCAGAGAATAGCCTCTGTCTTCACGAGTAGAGGCATTTGCACGTTTGCGGATAGCATTGATAGCTGCGGTACCTTCCTCTGTAGTCTGACCACCATTGATGCGGGCATCAGCCTCTGCAAAGTTCAGGTATGCCTCTGCTACACGCATCAGGAAGAAGTCTGCATCAGGGAATGTAGCATCTTTACCTGCGCTTCCATCTGTCTTGAAGTTGGTGAACTTAGCAACACCGAAACCGCTCTTGAAAGTAGCAACGTCATCATTATCCAATGAACGGTTTACACCGTTGAAGAGAGCACGGTCATCACCGGCAGCTTTTGCTGTAGCGTAGCTTTCAAGATTTGGAACGTTACCATTAGGGAAGAACTTCTTCACCAAGTCAGGACGAGCGCGGTTACCACCCCAAGCCTGGTCAGTACCATTGGTAGCTGAAGGGTTGTTTGGATTTGCGTGCATATCTTGATCGTAGGTAGAAGCCAACAGGAAGAGTGTAGTACCCCAGCTTGTGGTCTTCAAACCATCCTGCAAGAGAGGGAAGATACCCTCGTAAGCTGCATCTGTCTCACCGTTATCGCCCATGAAGAGCATCTGGTAAGCACTCCAGCCGTTTACGCTTTTGGTGTTCAGCTTATAAGAAGAATCCATCACCTTCTTGGCGTATGACTTAGCCTTCTCCCACTGAGGTGTGCCTGTATAAACCTCTGCATTGAGGTAGAGGCGGGAGAGAAGCAACCAGCATGCAGCCTTATCTACACGACCGTAACCGGCATCTGTTGACTTCTTAGCCTTTGCATCAGAAAGGCTTGGCTCTATTTCAAGAAGCTCCTTCTCAAGCCATTCGTAAACCTGTGCTCTGGTATATCTTTCAGGCTTGGTCAATGGCTGAAGTGTAAATGGGATGTTGCCCCATCCGTCCATCAAGCTAAAATATTCGTATGCTCTCAGGAAGCGAATCTCTGCAAGCTTGGTTGCATCCTGATCTCCTGCTTCTGCAAGATACTGGTTGCAATAAGCAATACCTGTTGTGATACGGGCATACAAACCAATCAACATTGGGTTTGAGGCATTGTAGCTATTATAGCAGAAGCCGGCTATACCATCATCACCCCAACCGCAGATAGCCTCATCGGTTGGTAATTCGTTTGCATTGAATGTCTGGCGTACAAAACCAGATGTTCCACCGTCAATACCATCAATGTCGCAGTCACCATTAGCACCACCATTACCAGCCAGGGCAAAGTTAGCATAGCACTTGTTGAAAAGACCATCGATGTTAAGGCCTGTCTGGATGTTTGGGTTAATCGGAGTAACGTCCAAATCACCGACACATGATGTTGCTGTTCCCATTGTAAGCAGGAGTGCTGCTACTGGAACAATATTTTTAATATATTTTTTCATAATCCTTTCTTATTAGAAATTCAAGCTAAGACCAACTACTACAGAGAATGGACGTGGGTAGAGGTTGTTGTCGTTACCATCGCCTACTTCTGGATCCAAACCGTCATAATTGGTTATTGTGAATACATTTGATGCAGTAGCGTATGCACGACCTGAAAGTCCATGCCAGCCGCTTGACTTAAACAGGTTGTTGAAGCTATAACCCAATGTGATGTTGTCGCACTTCAGGAATGAAGCGTTCTTCACATAGTAGTCAGACAACTTAGAAGTGATCTCGTAGGTCTGCCAGTTTCTCTCAACAGTACTCTTCATACGGTTAGAGAAGTACTTCAAAGAGTTAGAGAACCACTCACCTGTATTCATGTTACTCATGCTCTGCTCAACATTGTTATATACATAGTTGCCGATGCTTGCACGCAAAGAGAAACCGAAGTCCCAGTTCTTGTATTCCAAGCGAGAAGAGAAGCCCATGGTTACAGGAGCTGCTGGGCTCTTGTAGAGATACTTATCGCTTTCATTGATCTTACCGTCACCGTTACGGTCAACTACGCAGTTCTCAATTGGCTTGCCGTTCTTGTCGTAAACCTGCTGGTAAACATAGTATGAGTTCATTGCATAACCCACCTGGTTAGCCTGCAGATAAGCACCAGAACCATCACCTACCTTGATGTTTGTATTAACAACAGGAGCACCATTCTCAGATACACCATTCAAGTCGGTAATCTCGTTCTTGTTGTAAGTGAAGTTGTATGTCATGGTCCAGAACCAGTCCTTGGTCTGGATAGCACGCCAGGTAATAGCTGCTTCAACACCGGTATTCTTCAAGGAACCGATGTTCTGCCATGCCTGGTTCTTGTAACCTGCCATAGAAGAAAGTGGAGCATAGTTCAACAGATCGGTAGTCTTTCTGTAGTACCAATCTACGCTACCAGACAATCTCTGATCCAGGATACCCCAGTCCAAACCTACGTTGTAGGTAGAGGTTGTTTCCCACTTCAGGTCAGGACGGTAGTTATTTGGTCTGTAAAGCTCACCCTCACCAGTAACTGGATAGAAACCATTTGTACCTGTGCTGATAGAATAAGATGGAATCCACTCATAATCGCCGATAGAACCAGCCTGCTGACCAGTCTTACCATAACCCAGACGGAGCTTCAAGTCAGACAACCAGTCAGCGTTCTTCAGGAATGCCTCTTCGTTAGCCTTCCATGCAAAGGCGAATGATGGGAACCAAGCCCAGTGCTCCTTGAAGCGTGAAGAACCATCATCACGGACGGTTGCTGTCAGGAAGTAACGGTCGAGCAATGTGTAGTTGGCACGTCCGAAGAAAGATACCAGGTAGCTTTCGCTCTTCTCGCTATATGGAGTATGAGGACGCTCTGTGCCAGCAAGACTTGCATCGTTATTTGTTTCAGGATAATAACCTACATAGTCATTGTTCTTGCTGCGCCAGAAGTGCTGCCACTCATAACCAGCCATGATGTCGAAGTGATGAATCTTGTTGAAATCCTTGTAGTACTGAGCGTAAGCACTCAAAGAGAGGTTGCGCTTCAGAATTTCCTCACCACCGTAGCTGCCATAGTACAATGCGTTTGTGCAAGATGTAGCAAATGACTGGCTCTGGCGACCCTTTGAGATATCTGCACCCAAGGTAGCATGCAATCTCAAGTCCTCGAAACCGTGTACCTTATAGTCGATGTCTGCACTACCGATGAATGAACGGCTGTGAGCAATCTGACTGCCCTGATCCAGCAAAGACAGAGGGTTAGGCATCTGTGTGGTGCTGTCATAAGTGAAAGGCCATGTATTGTCACCATACTCTGCTTTCTTTGACCACTGGAAATAGCCACCATAGTTCTTGAGAGTCTGGTCCAGGAGACTGTTGCCATCTTTGTCTCTAAGCTGATTCTTGTGATATTCAGATGTAAAGTTGTATGGATCCTGAGTTGGATCCATTCTTACAGCTGCTGATACAACAGAACCATCTGTATATAAGGTTCTAGCATACATACCCTTGGCATTCAGGTTCAATGTCAAGTGATCCTGGAAGAATGATGGGTTCAAGTTCAAAGATGCTGTTGCACGCTTGAAGTCAGATGTCTTCACGATACCCTGCTGGTCTGTATAACCTACAGAAACACGGTATGGGAGTGACTTTGCTGCACCAGAAACTGTAATGTTGTGGTCGTGGCTGATAGCTGTACGGTAAATCAAGTCCTGCCAGTTGGTGTTGGCTGTACCCAGTGCGCTGTAAGCTTCACTGTCTTTTCCATACAGTTTTTCAACTGTTGCACGGAACTCGTCAGCGTTAAGAACATCAATTGTGTTCTTCTTCTCGCTGATGGTTATGCTACCAGAGTAAGAAACGGTAGGTTTCTGACCCTTGCGACCCTTCTTGGTTGTAATGATGATGACACCATTAGAACCGCGGGAACCATAAATAGCAGTTGCAGAAGCATCCTTCAAGACACTGAAAGACTCAATATCCTGTGGGTTAACTACAGAAAGGAGATTAGAAAGACCCTTAACACCATCGTTGTCCATTGCCAGACCATCGATAACGATCAATGGGTCGTTAGATGCGTTCAAAGAAGAACCGCCACGAACACGAATCTTGGCACCACCACCAGGAGTACCGTCGTTGCTGGTAATGTTTACACCGGCAACCTTACCTGTAAGCATATCCTGTGCATTAACAACCACACCCTTATTCTTAGAATCAGGTTTGATAGCTGTTACAGAACCGGTCAGGTCTGACTTCTTAGCTACACCATAACCGATGACAACGATTTCGTTCAAAGACTTAGAGTCATCTTCCAAGGTAATGTTCATGTTACTAGATGCCTTCACCGTTTGTGGTGTCATACCCAGATAGGTGAATGTAATCTTGGCACCTGGCGCTGCATCAACTGAGAAGTTACCATCCATATCGGTAATGCCCACTGCCTTACCGTTAACTGTAATGGTAGCACCCATGATAGGCTCACCAGAAGCATCCT
>JAJWOH010000145.1:0-7282 GCA_021635485.1 Segatella copri
TGGTTCATGGTGATGTCGATACCAGCCAATACGAAGCTCTTGATAATCTCTACACCCAGGTCGATGGCCGGCTGCAGCTGCTTCATGTCTTCCTCAGTATATTTGCCCAGCACCCAGTCTATCTGGCCGCCACGTGGATAATCGTTGCCGATGCCCATGCGCAGGCGGGCATAGTTCTGACCGATAAGCTGCTGGATATGTCCCAGTCCGTTATGGCCGCCGTTGCTGCCGTTCGCCTTCAGTCGGAAGGCACCCAGAGGCAGGGCTAGCTCATCGCTGATAACGAGCAGTCGGCTCTGGTCAATCTTTTCCTGATTCAGCCAATATCTTACCGCATTACCGCTGAGGTTCATGAATGTGGTAGGTTTGAGCAGGAAAATCTTTCTTCCCTTGAGCGTAGTCTCGGCTACGAAGCCATATCGCTTATCCTCAAAATGAATATTGGACGCTTTAGCAAAAGCGTCCAATACCATAAATCCTGTGTTGTGCCTGGTGCCGGCGTATTCATCGCCAGGGTTACCAAGCCCACAAATCAAATATTTATCCAATGTTTGATAATGCTTTACTCAGGTTCGTAAAATCTCTAGATGACTCAGCGATTAAGCCTCTTCTTCCTCAGCAGTCTGAGCTGCGAGCTGAGCGTTACGTGTCATCTTGATAGAGCAAACTACAACAGCCTTGCTTGTAGCCAACTCGAGACCCTCGAATGAGAGGTCACCTACCTTGATGCTCTTACCGATCTTCAACTCTGTAACGTCGATATCGAGGTGCTCAGGGATAACCTGGTAAGGAGCTGTAACGTTGATCTTACGGATAGAGAGGTTCATACGACCACCATCACGTACACCCTGTGCAAGACCTGTCAACTTAACTGGAATACCGATAGTGATAGGCTTCTTGTCGTTAACCTCGTAGAAGTCAACGTGCAGAGGAGCGTCTGTTGTTGGGTGGAACTGGATCTCCTTCATGATAGCTGTATGGCTCTCACCGTCGATGATGAGGTTGATAACGTATACATGAGGAGTGTAGATGATTTTACGCAACTCAGCGAATGGAACTGCGAATGACAAAGCCTCAGGAGCACCGTTCTCGCCCTTCTTCTCACCATAAAGGTTACATGGAATCAAACCTTCCTTACGCAATGTCTTAGAAGCTTTCTTGCCAAGGTCTGTACGCTTCTGACCTGTTACATTAATCTCTTTCATTTTGTGTTACTCTAAATTAAGTTATTAATAAAAAATGTGCCTTAACTCGCCATCACACGGATTAGCTTTGCTTAAAGCGGGTGCAAAATTACGAAAATTATTTGGAATGAGCAAACTTTTTGCCGAAAAACATGTTCTACATGCAGAAAAAATATTGAAAATACAATTTTTTGCTTAAATAAACTGAAATTTTTGCCCGTTTTCTTGTCTATTACCTATTTAATGTGTATTTTTGCAAGCGTATTAGGTAATTTAATAAATGAATCTTTTAAAAACATTAGAGAATGATTAATAGGGATTTGATAAGACGTAAGATTGTGCAGTTAACCTACGCATACTATCAAAACAGCGATCATAACATGGAGAACGCTGAGAAGGAGCTGATGTTTAGTCTCTCCAAGTCATACGATTTGTACAACTACATGTTGCAACTCATCGTTGCCATCACCCAGGAGGCACGCAAGCGCTACGATGTAGATGTAGCTCGTGCCAAGAGAGAAGGTGAGCAGGAACCTTCACCACGTTTCGCATTCAATAAGTTCGCTCTGCAGCTCGAAGAGAACAAGATGCTGCTCGAATGGATAGATGTTAAGCATTCCAACTGGGATGAGGATATCGAAATGGTGCGCAAAGTGTATACTGCTATTACGTCTAGTGATCTCTATGCTGATTATGTCAGCGGTGCTATTGATGAGGAACTCGCCGATCTCGACGAGTACAGCCGCGACCGCGAAGTATGGCGCCGCATCTACAAGCAGTTCATTCAGAATAATGAAGATCTTGATGCATTCCTCGAGGAGAAGAGCCTCTACTGGAACGATGACAAGGATATCATAGATACTTTCGTATTGAAGACTATCAAGCGTTTCGACCCGGAAGCTAAGGCCAAGCAGGAATTGCTGCCGGAATATAAGGATGCTGAAGACAGAGAGTTTGCACGCAAGCTCTTCCGTGCTACCATCCTCAACTGCGATACCTACCAGCGCTATATGAGCGAGGCTTTGCGCAACTGGGATTTCTCACGTCTTGCCTATATGGATGTGATTATCATGCAGATTGCCATCGCTGAGGTGATGAACTTCCCTGGCATTCCGGCTACCGTCTCTATCAACGAGTATGTAGACCTCGCCAAGGCATACAGCACTCCTCGAAGCGGCGGTTACGTTAACGGTATGCTCGACAGCATTTGCCGCGAGCTCATCAGCCGCAACCTCATCCAGAAGGAGATGCCTGAGCGTAAGCAGCATGCACAGCACGGCGAACATGCCGGCAAACAGCGCCCAGACAACCAGCACCCAGCCGGCCATCGTCCGCGCATTCATCGCGCTCCGGGCAAGGGTGAGTAAATAACGGAGGCCTTTCTTACAGGTCACACCTTATTTATATATAGAACATAAAATAATAATAGATAATACTTTAACGACATGACAAATTTAGTATTGCAAGCAGCTGCCGGTGGTAGCAGCATGAGTTTTCTCATCATGATGGTAGCTATCTTCGCTATCATGTGGTTCTTTATGATCCGTCCTCAGCAGAAGAAGCAGAAGGAAATCCGCAAGTTCCAGAATGCTTTGACAGAGGGTACTAAGGTGGTTACAGGTGGCGGTGTTTACGGCACTGTAAAGCGTGTTGACCTCGAGGCTAACACCGTTGATGTTGAGATAGCTCGTGGCGTGGTAATCACTGTAGCTAAGGGCTACGTGTTTGCTGATGCAGCTAGTCAGACACCTAATGCATAGTATCACGAACATATTGAAAGCTGTCAGAAACTTCCTGTTCAGTGGTCTGAATAAGGAGTTTCTGATTTTTTTGTTCTTTCTCGCGCTCAGCGGCATCTTCTGGCTGATGATGACGCTCAATGAGACTACCGAGAGAGAATTCAATATTCCTGTGCAGTTAACCGGCGTGCCCCGCAATGCGGTGATAACCGGCGAACTCCCTGATACCGTGCATATTACGGTGCGCGATAAGGGATTCACACTCGTTACCTATGCTTACGGAGGCAAGATTCATCCGCTCACATTCCGGTTTGCCAATTATGCCGACGAGGAAACGGGAACGGGACAGATTCCGATGGCTGATGTGCAGAAACAGGTGGCATCTCAGCTCTATGGCTCTACCAAACTGATCTCCATCAAGCCGGCAAAATACGATTTCTTCTTCACCTACGGCTCTTCCAAGCGAGTGCCTGTGGTGTTCAGAGGTAAGATTACAACCAGCAAGAGCTATTATCTGGCACATACCGAATTCCTGCCGTCTACGGTTACGGTTTATGCCAACAAGAAGCAGCTCGATGAGTTGGAATCGGTAGAAATCGAGCCGTTCAACCTGCGCAACCTGCAGGATACCATTCATCGCAGCGTACCTATCAAGAAGATACGTGGCATGAAGATTGTGCCTCTGATGGTGCGTCTGGCGGTATATCCTGATGTGCTTACCGAAGAGTCGGTCGATGTGCCTGTTACGGCCATCAACATGCCTGATAACATGGTGCTCCGTACCTTCCCTTCTAAAGTGGCGGTAAGATTCACCATCGGCGCCAGCCTCTTCAGAACCATCAAGCCGAGCCAGTTTAAGGTGGTAGTAGATTATAACGATCTGGCTAACAACCCTTCTGACAAGTGCAAACTCCAGTTGCGCAGCGTGCCGCGCTCGGTGAGCAAGGCGCATCTCGACCTGGAAACGGTAGATTATCTGCTGGAACAGCAATGATGATTAATAATTTATAATAATTCATCGTGATGAAGATAGCGATAACGGGCGGTATAGGTAGCGGAAAGAGCTATGTGTGCCGGATATTGGAGAAACAGGGCATCAGGGTTTACGACTGCGATGCTGAGGCTAAGCGGCTCATGCGCACCGATGCCCGCTTGCAGGCTGGTTTAAAGAAGCTGGTGGGCGAGCAGGTTTACAGTGCAGAGGGCGTTTTGCAGAAGCCCGTGCTGGCTCAGTTTCTGCTGGCTGGCGAGGCTAACAAGCAGGCTGTCAACGATGTAGTTCATCCGGCTGTGGCGCGCGATTTCGAGCAGAGCAGCTATGAGTGGATGGAGAGTGCCATCCTCTTCGATAGCGGTTTCTACCGCCGTATCCACCTCGATTTCGTGGTCTGCGTAACGGCTCCCGTCCCGGTCCGCATCCAGCGCATCATGCAGCGCGACCATATCCCGGCAGAGAAGGCGCAGCAGTGGATAGATGCCGTCATGCCGCAGGAAGAACTTGCAGCCCGCTCCGATTTCGAAATCGTGAACGATGGCGAGCAGGATATCGATGCACAGGTAAGGAAATTATTGGATATCATTAATAATAAAGAATAATAGAAAAGACAATGGAAACAATCCTTTCAATTGCAGGCAAACCAGGCCTTTATAAATTGGTATCAAGAGGTAACAGAAACCTCATCGTAGAAACACTCGATGAGACTCACAAGCGTATCCCGGCTTTCGCTACCGACCGCGTAACAAGCCTGGGCGATATCGCTATGTATACAGACGCTGATGAGGTGCCACTTTGGGAAGTACTCGACAACGTAAGCAAGAAGGAAGAGGGTAAGCCTAGCACTTTCAACTACAAGAAGGCGCCTGTTGCTGAGCTCCACGCTTATTTTGCTGAGGTTCTTCCTAACTACGATCGCGACCGTGTTCACGACAGCGATATCAAGAAGCTCCTCCAGTGGTACAACATTCTTGCTAAGTACGGCATCACCGATTTCAAGGCTACTCTCGCTCCTACAGAGGGTGAGAACGTAGATGATCGTGCTGAGCAAACTGCTGAATAAGAATCATTTATCAGAGTTAGCATATAACAATAAAAAAGGCTCCTGCAACACTTGCAGGAGCCTTTTTCGTACATTTATTTCTTTTTCAATCTTCTTTCTCTTTTTTCTTTCTTTTTTTTACTTTTCTTTTTTACTTTTCTTTTTCAATCTTTTTCAATTCCTTTTCAAATCTTCTTCGATACATTTCTCCCGCTATGGTCAGACCAAACGGGAAGGCTAACCAGATGCCCAGAATGCCTAGGCCGCAAGGGAACCCCAGGGTGTAGCCCAGCGGCAATGAGATGACGAAATAGGCGATGAAGGCATAGAGCACCATCGGCTTCACACAGGCGATGCCACGCAGCGCATTGGCAAAGGTATACTGCAGTCCGTCGCCAAACTGATATACCATCAACAGGATAATCAGCGTAGCCACATACGCCTGCACCTCCACATTATCATTAAACCAGCCACCTATCTGATGGCGAAGCAGGAACACCGGCAAACCCATACACAGCGAGAACAGCAGGTTCAGCCGGAATCCGTCGTAGGCATTGCGGCGAACTGCCCCGTAGTCCTTCTGACCCATAAAATGGCTCACGCGGATAGCCAGCGCTGCCGCCATGCCCGAAAGCACGAGATAGAAGAGCTGCGAGAGGGTAATCATCACCTGATGAGCCGCCAGCGGAATGGTTCCCAGCCAGCCCACCATCACACAACTCAGCGTGAAGGCAGCCGACTCCATGCCCAGCTGCAGCGCCACAGGCCAGCCCAACCGGTTCATCTCCCTGAAGTCAGCCTTGGTCAGAGAACTGTGCAGAATATCGCGCCTGTATTCCCCGAAATTCTTGCCCGTCATCAGCATGCCCACCATTGCCAGCGCCATCAGAATACGGCTCACCAGCGTTGAAATACCGGCTCCCAGCAAACCCAGTTCCGGGAAGCCCGCCACACCGTAAATCAGTACCCAGTTGCCCAGAATATTGATTACGTTGCCGCCAATCATCGCCCACATCGCCACCTTGGTCTGTCCGAGTCCGTCAAGAAATTGCTTCATCGTGAAGAAGATGCCCATGAAGAGCACCGAGGCAAGGTTTACCAGAAAGTAAGGGCGGATGAGCGAGAGCAGCTCTTCAGGCTGTCCGATGCGCCCCAGATTCAGGTAGAGCACGATGAGGGCGAGGGTGAAGATGATGCCCGTCAGCATGTTGGCACAGAAGGCATTGCGCACTTTCTGTCCGATGCAGTCGGTCCGTTCCTCGCCGTAGAGCCGTCCGATGATAGGAGTGAGTCCGTAGGTGAATCCCATATAGGATACGAAAACGAGACCGAAGATATTGTTCACCAGTCCGGCAGCTGCCAGTTCGGGTGTACTGTGATGACCAATCATCAGCGTATCTGCAAATCCCAGGATGATGGTACCCAGCTGTCCTATGATGATAGGAATGCCGATAGCCAGCAGTTCCCGGTAGTGATGTTTCTTGTTTGTCGTTATTGATGTCGTATGATTATTCATATTTGCTTTTAATTACTAATCTATTTCCTTTATTCTGCTTAAGAGCATGCAAAGTTACGGCTTTATTCACTAACTACCAAATTTTTCTCCTTTTTTTTAGGGAACGGGGGCGCAAAAGGGCAGGAAGAGGCTTTCCCCCTTCCTGCCCCCGTCCCCAGCCTTTTATCGAATAAGGCCCTTCTTTACCTTTAAATGTATGAACTTTCTTCCTCTTTCTGTCCATACGAGGTAGGTGTGGGTGTAGGCGGTGCCCAGTTTCTCCTGTGCCCCATCGCAGTGAGGGTCGGGGTGGGTAGAGTAGCGGGTGCGGCTCTTCGCCAGGCCCATGTGGGCATAATCAGCATAGAGTAGATACTGGCCGCTCTGGTAGTACTGGATATGAAGAGCACAGAGCTGGCGGTTCAACTCCTGCGCCGTGATACCCAGCTCCTTCGCAATCTGCGTGGTGGTATAGCAGGAAACAGAGTTGAGCACATTGTCGGTGTAGAGCGCCTTCGGCAGAAGATGATCCACCTGATTCTCCAACTGGATGATGTTCTCACCGTTCTTGGCGATGCAAACCACCTGTTCGTCTACCACACCGTTCAGCCGACGAATCTCCGTATCCTGTTCTCCGATGAGTTTCTTCTGCTGATCAATCTGCACTTGCTGGTTCTTCAGCAGATTCTCCTTCTCCTTGAGTGTAGCTCGGAGAATCTCTTCTGCATGTCGAATCGTCTCCTCATCACTCTCGCCCTGCTGTAGCGGAATATAACCGCCTGTCTTGCGAATCTGTGGCAGCACCTCGGAAGTAACCCAGTTTTTGAA
>JAJWOH010000304.1:0-1432 GCA_021635485.1 Segatella copri
TGCGGTCGGTATAGACATCTCCCACATGCTCCGGGTTCAGATACGATACGTCCTTTACAACCTGTCTGCCATTAAACAAGCTGTTGAGGAAGCAAATGAGCAAATCCTTGTTCATTGCTGTTCCGAAAATTCGCTTGAAACCGAAGTCGGTCAGCAAGCTGATATATCTTTCTTCTACCTGTTTCATAATCATCTGTATTAAAAATCCATGCCGCAAAGTTACGACTTTATTTTCAAACCCGCAAGAGATTTCAGTGAAAAGTTTATGAAAAAGTAAGAGATTGCGTTTCTTATGTGACAGGACAAGGGTCTATATGCCACGATGAAAAGGTGGTGTATAGACCCTTCATTTGTGGCATGGAATGGCTATCTTTTATCTTTTAAAATACGGGAATCCAAATTTTCCCGAAACTTTTCTCCCGTTTTCTTTGCACTTTCAAAATAAAAGCTTATCTTTGCAACCAACAAGAAGTAGAACTTTAAAATGAATAAGTATGGCTTTAAAAATTAAAACTCGTGAAGAAGCAATTGCTGTATTACGAGATATGGTTAGACGTAAAAAAGAAATGGAAGCAAAGGCTCAAATAGACTTTGCTAAAGCACGAGAGGAGGCTGCAGACTGTTATGCATGCCTTTAACTTAACTCGCCTCAATTTTCATTCAACTTGGTTGGCAAGGGTCTATATGCCACGATGAAAAAGGTGGCGTATAGACCCTTGATTATATGGTGATATTCATAATCTACCTGGCATCAAACCAAAGTAGTCATTTTCAGAAAATCTCGCAGATGAATGTGCTTAATGCCATCAATATTGGTTTGACTGTAAAGCCTATCCATAGAAATCACGTATTTGGGATGACTGTCTTTTATCAATTTCAAATTGCCGAATTCACGCTCTACAGTTTCCTCAGAAGCCAGCAGATAGGTAACTTGCACATACGCCACACTATCCGCTTTTTCGGCAACAAAATCAATCTCAGCCTTATACATCTGACCAACATATACTTTATACCCCATCCTGCACAAATGGATATATACAGCGTTCTCCATTACCTTTTCTATATCAAAACGCCTGTTGCCACCTATAATATGATTCCTGATTCCCAGGTCTTCGAAATAGAACTTGTCGCCTAACTCGAAAAGTCGCTTGCCATGAATGTCGTATCTGTTAACTCGATCGATAATAAAAGCATTGCTTAAATACTCCAAATACGTGAGAATCATCTTGGCAGACGTTTCGGTGTTCTGGCTTTTCAGAAATTTTACAATACTCGTTGCTGAGAATTGTTTACCGATATTATCGCTCACAAACTTCAGCAGCGTTCGCAACAATGGTATGTTTCTGATGTTTTCTCGCTCTATGATATCACGAAGTACTATCGTATTATACACATTGTCAAGATAATCTTCTACCAAATCGGTATTTTCCAA
>JAJWOH010000305.1:0-1429 GCA_021635485.1 Segatella copri
CAGTCTTTTCTATTACGTCGCATATGTATTCAAACAGATTAATGCCATTCAGCCTGCATGAGATGGCGATGGAATATAGGATAGCCGCCCGGCTTGCTCCTTCGTGCGAACCAAAGAACATTGAGTTTCTTCTTGATAGTGATATGTACCTCTGGATTCTCTCAATATAGTTGTTATCGAGAGCCGTATCACCTCTTTTGAAGATGTCACAAATGGCATTATATTCATTAAGGGCATAACCGACCGCCTGCGCCAAGGTAGACTTGGGCAGCAAATCCTTCCTGGAAGATATTTCCTCCAGTTTCTCCAATAAATCCTGCAAAATGTCCGGTGCATATGACTGCCGATAGGCTAGATGGTCTTCAACGGTCCATCCATTTACCCCAACCTTATGTTTTTTGTCTTCTCGATAAAATCTGTTGAGGATATCTACGACCTCCTGAGCATCCTTGTCTTCCTTGCCGCAGTCGATGAAATCTCTCTTGACATGCTGTAGGCAGGCGATTCTCATAATGTCAGGATAAGCATCCGACTCCAGTTTCCGGTAAGGAGCATATGCATCACTCTGTATGGTACCTTTATAATCAGAGAATACGTTAAGTATGACCTGCTCAGAGCGTGATCCATCCTCATATACGAAGAAGACAAGTCCCAGTTTAGGCGCACTTACAGCCCAGAGGTAGCCTTTCTTCGACCCCTTGTCCGTAGGCTTTGTCTTGGCTAACAGTACTTTATGGTATGTCTCGTCTGCCGAGACATAATCCTGCTGCAACACTACTTGGCAGATAGCCTTATAGAAGTTTTCCAGTACATCGGCACTTCTGGCAATCAGTTTGTTTGCCGTGGCTTTCCTTAACGTAAACCCATTGTCGGCAAAGTATTTGATGATTCGCTCTACCGGCATGGAATAGATGTATCGCATCTGCAGGAGTCCTGCTGCAAAGGAAGGTGAATAGGAAGAATTCAACAACAGAGCCGGCGGAGTTTTCCCCGGATACATGATACTTCCATCAGTATAAGTGTTGATGTGATACACGGTCTTGATGAATTTGATGGGTTCCATGCTGTAACGTATACAGGTACGAGTTCCGAAGAGACGCAACGTCTTCAAAAACTCTGCATCCATGACTGGATCTATCGTAACATGCACCTCTTTCATCTCGTAATGCATGTCACGCTTGGCACCGTTGTTTTTGCGTGCCTTTCTCTTTTCGGCCTGCTCTGTTTTCTTCTTGTCAAATTCCTCCTGGGTCATCGAGGCTTGTGGATTCTTTTCCTGACGTTCGGACTTCTTGCCTGAAACGAGCTTGCCGAGTGCCTTGTTCTGACGATTCGCTTTGTCAATGGCGATTCCTTTCTGGACGAGTAGTTCTTCTAATGACTTTATACGTTCAATGAGTTCGTTGACCTGTGTAGTCAACGAACTCAC
>JAJWOH010000306.1:0-1416 GCA_021635485.1 Segatella copri
ATATAAGTATTATTATTCACGTTAAATCATGCTGCGAAGTTACAAAAAACATTTTAATCATGCAAGAAAAAATACAGATTCTTTCTCACCTTTTGACCTGTA
Source organism: Segatella copri (assembly GCA_021635485.1). GTDB lineage: Bacteria > Bacteroidota > Bacteroidia > Bacteroidales > Bacteroidaceae > Prevotella > Prevotella copri_P. The sequence goes on from JAJWOH010000306.1 coordinate 103, forward strand.
AACTATTAAAAAGTCGGTTTTTTTTTACAAGTAAGACCATTTTTTGTGATTTTTCAGCAAACAAAACCATAAAATATACTCTGATGTTCAAATAGTTAGCCAAAAATTTGGAGAATAGAATATTTTTTCTTACCTTTGCAAATGAAAGATTTGAATTCAATTTTTTACAAAATATAGCATGTATCAAGATTTAGATTTTACTGATAACAATCACTATCAGGAAGATTATATAGATTCGCCGGTTGATGATTTCGACTGGATGCCTAATTTATTTGCCAAGCTCGCAAATCACCTGCGAACTTCAACTTCTGCTGATGTTATCAGACTGGGAACCATCGGCTGCATCAGAAACCATGAGCCGGGAGATGATTCACTTCTCCAATGGGAAGAAGTAGAAACAATGCGTCGCTATATAGATAGCGTTAACAGAGGCTTGGGGGCACCGGAAGATCCCACACTCCAGCAGTTGCTCCATTCTACAGAATGGACTAACTATGGTATTTTTACCATGAACTTTATCTCGGATAAGAACCTCGACTATAAAGGAATCTGTGAGGTTGAAAATACAAATCTCTCATACGCCAGCATGGCTTTTTTAATTGCTCTGGTAAAAGGGATGAGTATGATTAATCTCAAACATCCTTCAGCAAAGGGAGAAAACAATCATATTTTCACATACGTAATTCCAAGTCAATTCTCCACCTTCTCCTTTGCTTCATTCCTCAATGTGGCCAATGCACGTCTCGCTAACAAAGAAGATATTTCTGAACAGGAGATTGAAGAGTTGACCCAACTTGCTTTCAAGAGTCGCTACTGGAAACAAGAGACCTCACTCAAGAGTAAAGACAGCGAGTTGTTCATCTATGTCCTCAAGAACATCATTTCGGAAATTCTGGGACTGAAGCTTGACATCAATGCGGAATCCTTTGCCAAACAGGCAAAGAAGGAAGAAAAAAAGACTGCCACTCCAACTGTAGATAACCATAAGAAGGAGAAGAAGGAAAAGAAAAAAGAAAAGACTATCCTGAAAGATAATTCCAAACCTTCTTTGGCATCTACGATGGTAAAAGTCTTAACAGAGGAGTCCCTCCCGCAAACCAAAGAGAGTCTTATTGATAAGACTATGCAACTCTATCCTACTCTCAAGATAAACTGTTTCAACACCACCCTATCAAGACTCCATAAAAATGAAGTTCTGAATTATTATAATGGTGGACTGATAGGAATAAAAGGCAAAAGATACGGAAGAGGCTACAAGATAATTAGCCGTTTACATAAACATAAGGAAACAGATTAAGGCTAAATTTTGTGCCA
>JAJWOH010000018.1:0-40996 GCA_021635485.1 Segatella copri
GCAAAGGCATCATAGCCGGCAAGGACTTCCAGCTGGAAGTATTGAAGCGCAAGACGCCGAGCGAAATCTATAAGCTGGTGTAGGGCAGGTAAAAAAAAGGTATGGGGTGTGTCATAAGCCACGCCCCATACGCCCTGAAAGGGCAGAAGCTCCTAGCCCAGGGCAGCGCCCTGGGTAATTACGGACACAAACTTGTCGCCCTGTAAGGGCAAAAGCTTTAAAATACAGGACAATATACAAAGCTTTTGCCCTTACAGGGCGTCTCATTGATTGCTATTATACCCAGGGCGCTGCCCTGGGCTAAGAGCTTTTGGGCTTTCAGCCCGTCCTCGGCTGCCATTATTTAGGCTTAAGTCACACCCTCATTTCATAAATACGAAATAAACGGCTGCAATCAGGCAGCAGAAGGCTGCGAAATGATTCCAGTGCAATCCCTGTCCCTGGAAGAGGATATTGGCGATGATGGCGAAGACGATGAGCGATACGCATTCCTGAATCACCTTGAGCTGGACCAGATTAAACGGTCCGCCATTATCCACGAAACCTATGCGGTTAGCTGGTACCTGACAGCAATATTCGAAGAAGGCAATGGCCCAACTGAAGGCGATGACACCGATGAGAGGCCAGTTGCTGCTCACGCCCGTTTGTTGCAACTTGAGGTGTCCGTACCAAGCCAGCGTCATGAAGATGTTGCTCAGCACCAATAATAATATAGTATACAATCCGTTCATAATCTTATCTTTTTTTGCGGGTGCAAAGGTAATATATTTTTTTAAACCCTCCAAATTTCAGGGAAGTTTCATTTCGTTTTTGTTTTGATATGGCTGTTTTTGGCAGATAAATCTCCGATGTTCTGATATTTATCTCCGAAAGATAAGTGTGCTGTTTGCGTATGGCCAGTAGGCTGTTTGGGGCGAACAGCCGACTAGCGGAATAGGGAACAGTCGGCTGTTCCTATGAGACAGTCATCTCAGACGGGGAAACCAGATTTCCCAATCCTATCAATATGATTTATGTTTAGCATTCTGCAAAAATCTCTTCACTCTTCACCTTTCCTCCCCAATCCCCTGTGTTTATCGGCATTTCGGGAGGTGAAGAGTAATCAGCCACTCTTCACCACTCTTCACCACTCTTCACCACCGCCAACCTCTCTGTTTCGTTTTTTCGGGGTAGGGTGAAGAGTTTTATCTTGATTACAAAGACTCATCCACTTCTTTCCAATCTATCAATCCCTTACCTTTTTCATCAAGTTCCACGGCCAGGGCGATAACCTTGCGCTTGTCGGCTTTGAAAGGTTCGGTATAACTCTTTTCCTTCATTTGGCTCTCGGCAGCAGAAATGCCGCCATTGTTTGATAGTTTCAGCTCCATGACGTAGATGTAGGAAGGAACCTCTACTATCATATCAATTCTGCCTGTAGCCAGCATTCTCTCTACTTCCACCCTAAAGCCCAAGGCTCTGAATATCGTACTCATTATCAGTCGGTAACGTTCCTCCATATCCATACTTGCCATCTTCTTGTTGCTGTATGGAACATCGGCAATAAGAGCCTTTAATGCCTTTTTGGCTTCTGCGGTGTTGCCGTCCTGCATCATTTTTCTGAGGAAACTCTGCGCAGAAACCACTTCCGAATTCGACTTCATGGTCAAGGCAGGAACCACTACTCGGTATAATGCCTTGCGAACTTCAAAGTTAGGGAAGCCCAGGATGTAAACGCCATCGTCGTAACCCTTGATAGTGAGATAACCCGACTGATAGAGGAAGAGCTCGGCACCGCCATTCACCACATCCGATGTCTCCAGGGTATCGCCCTCGATGAAGCAATGGTCAAAGTATTCCATCTTCATCTCCATATTATCCACGAACTTTGGCAATAGGGAAGTGGCACCTGATGAAGCCCAGTAATTTCTCAATTCCCTATCCGCTAGGGCGTTGATGAGGCTGAATGGATTGAAAATATCCACCATGTTTCTGTGGCAGAAATGATATCCATCGTAATATGCAGTGAGCTGCTTCAGCGTCTCCTCCGGAGTCCATCCGTTTCCTTCTCCCATCGCCTCAATCTCAGGCATGAAGTTTTCGGCAACTTCCTGTTTCGAAATGCCGCAGATGGTAGCGTATGGTGCATCAAAACTGATGTTGCTCAGGTTATTGAGTACAGAGAAGAGGGAGATCTGAGTGAACTTGGTGATGCCCGTGATGAAGACGAAGCGCTCGTGCTCGTCCTCTTTTTTCAAGACGGCAAACACGGACTTGTAGATGGCTGTGCAGGCATCATGCTCTGGAGTCTTCCAGGAATGCTGCAAAGGTGAATCATATTCATCGATTAGAATAACTACCTGTTTGCCTGTCTTGTGAAATGCCGTTTCGATGATGTTCTGGAAACGGACAGCAAGGGAAACCTCCGGGCGCACCGCTACTTCATACTTCTGTTCGAGTTTATAGAAGGCGTCATCGAGATAGGAGTTGAGTTCTTCGGGTGTTGCACCTCCGCAACTCATGTCGAGTCGAATTACGGGATAGCAGGTCCATTCTTTCTCCAACTCCATCACCTTCAATCCTTCGAAGAGCTCCTTTTCCCCCTCGAAGTAAGCCTGGAGTGTATCCACGAGAATGGATTTACCGAAGCGGCGTGGGCGGCTTAGGTAATGATAAGTCTTGTTGCTATGAGCAAGTCTCCATACCATATCAGTCTTGTCAACATATAGGTATCCTTCTCTTCTTATTTTAGCAAAAGACTGGATACCTACCGGCAATCTTCTATCGTTCATTTCTGTCATAATCTAATCTCCTATGTTTTCAGGATAGCTTTTTGCGAGCTATTCGCCTTACTACAAATTCTTTCTGCAAAGATACGATGAATATTTTGATTTTGCAAGAAAAATGGAGGATATTATAAAAAGGTGGCGATTCTTTTTGTTATCTTTGACTTTTTCAGTATTCTTGACAATGCTTAAATCGGCGGGTTGTTTTATCTCTTATGGTGTTTATCCAACTGTATTCTTCTCTTTTCTGTCGGATTCTTAGAAAAGTATACAGGTGAAGAGTGGTGAAGAGTGGGTGAAGAGCTGCCATAAACTCTTCACCCCCGCCAACCGCCCTGTTTATCTGTGTTTCCAGGGGTAAGGTGAAGAGTGAAGAGTATTTTCGTGTTTGCTTCTGCTCTTTTACATATTATCTCTCGAAATATGTGTCAATGGCTATGAGAGGGATGTTTTCCATCCAGTCTTGATCTACGCATCCTTTCATGGAGATGCGTAATCCTTTAAGCCCTGGGTTGTCTTTGATGAATTGGGCCAGGGAACGGGCACGTAGGGCCCTGCACCCTTTGCGTACAGGTTTTGTATTCCTTTTCTCCTAGGTGTTGCTTAATCCAAGTCTTACTCGCTTGTCAGAAATCTAGTGATATTGAGTTTGTTTTGTCTTGATTTTTCTGAAATTCGGGAACTGCTTGTATATCTTTCTTTTCATAACTATCTGTATTTTAAATATTTATGCAGTAAAGATAAACTTTTTCGATGATAAAAACAAGGAAAATACACACTTTTTCGATGATAACAAATGTTAAATTATACACTTTTTCGAGGATAAGGATAAAAAATTGCTGCATAAATTCGAGAATTGAGATGCTTTTGTAAAGTATCTTTTTGTTATTGTTCCTTTTGTTGACGATAACTTGCAAAATGGCATTCCTAGTTTTCTGGACCACCTTTCGTTTTCTGGACCGCCTTAAATTGTCTAGCTTATTTTTATTACTTTAGAATTACTGAATTACAAAAAGATGGACTCTTTTTATATGATTTCAATTTTCCAACCTAGGTTAAGGGCAACAGAAATCTTATCAAGCATTTTCTTCTTATCTTTTGTGTTGCTATGTGTTAAGACATATAGTCCTGGAGTAACCTCACGTTGGGATTTTCCGTATTTCTTGTCCTTAGTTGTGGAGACGATGTTTACACCGCAATATTTTAAACCAAGAGAGCGAACATTGAGAATACCAGCTTGCTTGATAGCTTCTGTAAAAGTAGAAGCTGCATCTTTCTCATGAATAGTAGTGCCGTTGGGCGTATGCACCAAGATGCCTGTTCTTGGCGCTTTTTGTTCTATTTTCTGTGTGCGGTGGATGCCTTCGCGATGAGATACTTCTGGGTCAATCTCCAGTTTCTTGGCATTGATGATTTCCGAGATATTGGTCTTACGACTCAATGCCACGCTGATAGGGGAGCCAGGCTTGTACTCTACTACGAGCACCAGTTCACGCTGTATCTTGGATAGTAAAGGTTCTATGTCTTGCGACATGGCAGGGAGAATTTCTTCCTTGATGAGTTGCTCTTCCAATTCATCAGCAGCCTTCAAGGTTTCCTGGTTTAGTGGCAAGCCAAGATCTTGAAGACCTTTGATACTTGCATATAGTTTTTCGAGCTTTGTCATATTCTCTATGTTTTAGATGAAACTATACCTCTTTTTATAATATGGTGAGGATAGAGTCTCTTGTTGTTATTTATGGCACAAAAGTACTAAAAAAAAGCAGATTAACCAAATATTGGAAGATATTTTTCAGTTTTTCTTTGTCATTTCGATTCTTTTCATTACCTTTGCATTTGTCATTCATGCAGATTGTAGGCAAATGCGTTGCTTGCGCTAATCTCATGCTTGGCCTAACATAACGAGAAAGACGTTTATCAGCGTTTTCCTTCTGACCTATTGAAACGTAGGAAACTTCAACTTGTGTTCAGATGGATGATGACGATAGACGCCTCCGCTGTGTGTATATACACTGGCACGAGTGTACCCTTTTGTCAAGAAGGGTATGCTCTGTGCTTTATATATATACCCATTTGGCGTAGGTGTATCTATTGGCTTCTTATCCTTGACACAAAGGGTTTTTCCTACGACCTCAATAGGCAAGGATGATGTAAGCGATAGGTTCCCTGCGCCATTTCTTTTATCTTAGAAACAAAACAGCTTTTTGTTTTCCATTCTGGGGGAGTCAATGGAGACTTAGATACTTTTCGTGCTGCCTATGGACTCACAACTACATCAAATCGACAATAGTCTGTTGCTCGACAATTCTAACGATGCTCTTAATATGGTCAATGCTATCAGTGTATTGACTGCACATCCCGCTTGTCGTACTATAAAGATTGCCACTGGTTATTGGGATATTCCCGGTACTTCGCTTGTATTCAAAACCTTAGAGCAGTTCTTGCAGAAAGGGGGTACGAAGGTGCAATTGCTTATCGGTGCAGACCCAGTTGCGAGAGTGAACCAATTGAAGAATCCACTTCATAAGGATGCAAAATTTCCGCAAGATTACATCAAGCGGGATATTCACGAACTGGAAGTAAAGGATGAATATGTAAGCGTGGTGCGCCTGATTAGAGAATATTGCAAGAATGATGAGGCTGAGAGTAAATTGCAGATTCGCATCTATCAGAAAGATGATGAAGGAAATGTGCAGTTCTTTCATTCCAAATGCTATATTTTCTTAGGTGAGAATTTTGCCAAGGGAATCATCGGCAGCAGTAACTTTACTCAAAAGGGATTGCAGGGAAATTCTGAACTGAACTATCTTGAGTGGGATAATGGTAAGGTTTCTCTTGTACCTAATGAATATTCTCATTCCAAGGGACATGTATTTTGGTTTGATGAGAAATGGAAACTATCTGAATCATGGAATCAGTATTTTTTGGAAGAAGTTTTGCAAGGTTCTCCAATAGATAAAAAGGCTGAGGAAGAAGAAAATACTCAGAGTCTCCCAGAAGATACTCCACTTACTCCTTATGAACTTTACATCAAACTGCTCAACTATAAGTTTGGTGATATTGTTGATCTCAATCAGCAGCAGTTGATTGAGAGTTATTTGCCAGAGCGATACGATCCGTTGGATTATCAGATTCAAGCCGTAAAACAGTGCTTTTCCATCATGCGAGAACATGGCGGTTTTATGCTTGCCGATGTCGTGGGATTAGGCAAGACTATAGTTGGTGCATTAGTTATCAAGCATTTTCTTACCATGCCTGATGATGATGGACGTGAGCGAAAAGTGTTAGTTATCACACCTCCAGCCATTCGTTCTGCATGGCTGGAAACTTTAGACGAGTTTGATCAAGGTAAGGACAATAAGATGATGCCCCTGGTAGAGTTTGTCACAACGGGAAGCATAGGTAATATTGCCGATGTGGAAGATGATGCTGCAGATTCGGGCGAATTCGATTCAGCTTTGGAGTTCAAAAACTATGGTATGATTCTTATCGACGAGAGCCATAGGTTTCGTAATAGTCAAACTGCCATGTATCAATCTTTAAATAAGTTGATTGGTGACATTGGCTCTGCTACAGGATTTTATCCTTATATCGGATTGCTTTCTGCTACTCCTCAGAACAACCGACCTGCAGATCTTCAAAATCAGATTTATCTTTTCGAACGTAATCACACAGACAGCACCTTGAAAAAGGCAAGGGGCGGAAACTTGGAAGGGTATTTCTCGGCCATTAACAAGAAATATGCAGAGTTGATTGCTGCGCCAAAAGATGAAGATGGAGAAGTGAGAGAATTAACCGCAGAGGAAAAGGCTTTGCGAAGAGATGACTTGAAGGCACTGTCGCAAGATATTCGTGATCATATTCTTGAGGATATTCTTGTTCGCAGAACTCGTACTGATATTAGGAGGTATTATGGTGGTAGTCTGAAATTTCCAGAGATAAGCGGTCCGCACATGCTGAAATATAAAATGGAGGATGGTTTAGCAAAATTGTTTGCCGAGACGATGAACTGTATAGCACCTAATATCAAGGTAGAGTTTATGAAGGGCAAGGGTTTGGGATATTATCGGTATCGAGCCATCGAGTTCTTGTTGGATTCTGATATTAAGGCTCTTTATAAGGGTGGTAATATAGATCCCGACAGATATTCTCGCCAGTTGGCTAAAATCATGCAAACCAATCTGGTGAAGCGTATTGAGAGCAGTTTTTCTGCTTTCAAGACTTCACTTGCCAATCTTCGTCAATATACCCAGAATATGATAGAAATGTGGGCGGCAAATACTATCTTTATCTGTCCGGATATCAATGTAAATGCAGAATTGGACAGAGAGAAAAAGTGGGCTCGTGAAAAAAGACTCTGCACATTTGCTGAATGTGTGGAAGATTTGAGAAAGAAGATTAAACGTTTGGACGAGAATGGCAAAAACGATAAGAAACGAAATAGAGAATTGACTCGTGATTCCTTCAATGAGAAATATATCGAGTGTCTGCGCAAGGACTTGACTATTATCGAATTCCTATGTAAGCGTTGGAATGCCTATAGCTATGACCCTAAGTTGGAGGCTTTTAAGAAGTGCCTGACTGGGGTGCTCTTTGATAAGCAGCGTAATCCAGTTCAGAAACTGGTTATCTTCAGTGAGGCGATAGATACGGTAGATAATATCAAACTGGCTGTAGAAACAACAAATCCTTCTCTTCGAGTGCTTGCTGTAAAGGCTTCTAACCGAGATGATTTGGAACAGACCATTCAAGAAAATTTTGATGCAAATTACAAGGGAACTTGGAAAGATGATTATCAGGTAATTATTGCTACCGAGGTTCTTGCCGAGGGTATCAACCTACATCGTGCCAATTGCATCTTGAACTATGATGCACCTTGGAATGCAACCCGACTGATGCAGCGTATTGGACGTGTAAATCGTATCGGTTCCACTGCAGATACGGTGTATGTATATAATTTCATGCCGAGTGCACAGGGCGATGCTCAGATACAGCTGGTGCAGAAAGCCTATACCAAGCTCCAGTCCTTCCATACACTCTTTGGCGAGGACAGTAAGGTCTTTACATCTGATGAGGAAGTGATGCATTACGATCTCAATATCCAGGTGAATGGAGAGGAATCTCCTATGGAGAAATATATCAGCGAATTGAAGGAATATAAGGGTGCTAATCCTCTTCGGTTCGAACAGATTGTTGCAAAGGAGAGTGGGCTTGAACTTGCTATTCCTACCGGCGAAGGTAATAGCTATTTCTTGGTAAGGAATAAAAGACTGTCTGGTATGTTCGTCAAGGTGAATAATGAAGGAAAAGCCCAGTTGTTGTCAGGTATTGATATGTATTGTGAGTTCAGAACCAATCCGGATGTACAGACGTGTCAGCTTCCAGATGACTGGGATAAGAGAAAGGCTGCCGCAGAGTTGGAGGTGAATAGAGCGCTGAATCATGTGAATCTCCATGTGCGTAATTCTGAGAAGGCAACACTAGCCAAGGAAATCATCACTCGAATGAAGAATGAGTTGACGTTGTCGAAATCTTCTCGCAAAATACTAGCCAATGCATTCAATTTTATTAGTAATGGAAATATAGACATTATTAATAAGGTGATAGCATTGGATAAGAATAGAAATTCGGGGCCATCGCTTTTCGAGATGAAACAAGATGAGATAGATGATATCTTGGAACGTGAGATTCAAAAGATTGTAGAACGAGTGCAAGTTCGTAATGGTAAGGCAGAAGTATATATGGCATTGAGCAAATAGCTGACATTGCCATAGAGTAACATACAAAAGTAAATAAATGAACCTATAAATATGAGTAATATGGTTGATTTAAAAGAATATTTCCAACAAAAATATCAAGGTAGGGATTCCTTCCTTGAAAACATCGTATTCCCTATTTTTGGGGAAGAGAACTTTTCTGACCTCTACGACCAGTCGGTATTCGATGAGCGGCCTGAACTGAAGCCTTTAGCCGATAGTACGGGTATTTCTTCTGTGGCTTGTGTCGGGACTATATTGGTGGATTTCAATCCTATCAATATCTTCGACATTACCGTGTCGAGCCATGTGCTGATGAATCGGAATAGGGTCGGTATTCAGCAGTTGATTCGTCGTATTATGCCTACATATTCCAGTGCCTTTATGATTTTTCATTATGAGGATGCCGATAATTGGGATTGGCGATTTACATTCTGTAGTAAGGCACGTAATGAAAAGTTAACCGACAAGAAGCGTTTTACCTTTATGTTGGGACCTAAGCAATCGTGTCGTACCGTGGCTGATAATTTTCAGAAACTGATGGACAAAGAGGGGGAAATCGAATTGCGAGATATCGAGGAAGCCTTCGATGTAGAGGCTCTTTCTGATGAATTCTTTGGCAAGTATAAGGATTTCTATGAGCAGTTTGTACAATACGTCACAGGTAAGCGATTTGTGAAAAGTGGTGGCAAATGGAAGGAGAAGAAGATACACGAACCTCACGAACAGATGTATGCAGACTTTGGGCGGAACGACAAGCATGTGCGTGATTATGTAAAGAAGATGATGGGACGCATTGTGTTCCTTCATTTCTTGCAGAAGAAAGGTTGGATGGGTGTACCAGAAAATAAGAAATGGGGTGAGGGTGATGTGGAATTCATGCTTCATCTATTTGAGTATTCTTCGGAGAAACAGAAGGAGAATTTCTTGGACGAAGTACTGGAACCTTTGTTCGCTGGTGGTTTGGATACCGACCGTACAGCAGAGGATGACCTCTTTGATACGCATGTGGCATTACCAGAAGGAAGTAAAGTAAAGGTGCCTTATCTTAATGGTGGACTTTTTGAACGGGATGTACTTGATGAGATTGCCACTAAGTTTCCGAGTGAGTATTTTGAAAATTTACTTGAGTTCTTGCATCAATATAATTTCACGATAGATGAGAATGACCCAGATGATGCTCAGGTGGGTGTAGACCCTGAGATGCTGGGACGTATTTTCGAGAATCTCTTGGAGGATAACAAAGATAAGGGCGCATATTATACACCGAAGGAAATTGTGCGCTATATGTGCCGCCAGTCGTTGGTGGCTTATCTTGTTACTGATATAGAAGATGAGTCAAAGAAACAACAAGTAGCTGATTTCGTAAGAAATTATGATGTGGAGTTGTTGGGTGGAAATCAGTCAGACTTTGCACAGTTCATTGATGATCGTTTGAAAGAGGTTAAGATCTGTGATCCGGCCATCGGTTCGGGTGCATTTCCTATGGGCTTATTGAAAGAACTGTTCCTTTGTCGTGGTGCTATCGAGAATTTCAGTAATGCTGCCGATATTAAGCGTCATATTATTCAGAAGAATATTTATGGAGTAGATTATGAGCGAGGTGCTGTTGATATTGCTCGCCTCCGCTTTTGGCTCACGTTGGTTGTAGATGAAGAAACCCCACATACTTTGCCAAACTTGGATTTCAAGATTATGCAGGGTAACTCTTTGTTTGAATGGTATGAGGGTGTAGATTTACGTGGCATTGTGGGCGAGGTTGGAGATACCATCACTTTCAGAGAAAAAATGAACAATCCTACTTTCATCAAAAAATGGTTGGACCAGTATTTTGAAACCAATAATCATGAGGAACGTATCAGATTGCGTGGTAAAATATCGGGTGCTGTTGAGGGACTTATCGAATCTAACAATCCGGCCTTGAGAGATAAACTCTTCGATATGGATATTGCTGCCAACAATTGTTTCTTCTTATGGCATACATGGTTTAATGATGTTTTCAAACGTGCAGGGGGAAATGGAGGATTCGATATTGTGATTGGAAATCCACCTTATGGTGCCAAACTGGATGATGTTCAGAAGAAAGTTTTGAAATCGCTGTATCAGACTACACAGACGCTAAAGGACAAGAACAATAAGAAACTGACAGTCCAGAAAGGGTCTATGGATACCTACACCATGTTTATTGAGTTAGCATATAACATCATGAGGGTAAATGGCTGCATGACGATGATTGTACCTATCTCTCTGACTTCCAGTGATTCCCTGTCGGGTGTTCATAATATACTGAAGAGCAAATGTGATGATATTTATATCTCTTCATACGCCGTCCGTCCGCAGCCGGTTTTCAAGAATGCTATGGTCAATACTTCTATTTTGGCCTTCCGAAAAACCGGTAAGCCTTGTAGCGGTATCTATGCCACCAAGATGTATCGCAAAGGAAAGAACTTCAATTTGCAGATGTTGGTAGAGCATCTTCAGTTTGTGGAAGTTAAAAATTTGATGTTATTTGGCCGTATCCCTAAGATTAGCTTGGAGATAGAAAAGGATATATTGCAAAAATTATCTGGCTGCGATAAGTTGAAGAGTTATATAAGAGAATCGGGAACTGCTGTCTATTATAGGTTTGCGGGTGGTAGATACTTTAAAGTTGTAACCAATTATTCTAATGGTTCATCTGCTGAGCGTGCGATTTATTTTGATGATAAATATGCCAATGCTATAGGATGTATTCTAAGTAGTAATCTATCTTTCTGGTTCTATCAGATCTATTCTGACAACTTAAATTGGAAGAATTGTGAGATAGAGAGTACGCCGATTCCTCCATTGTCTGATGAAACGATAGAAAAGTTGGATGAACTTTACAAGGAATATCTTGCCGATATAGAGGCGAATGCCAATAAGCGCCTAACCTCGGGAGACTCTACTTATACGGTGGATTCTTTTAAAGAATATAAGATTGGTAAGTCGAAGGCAATTATTGATAAGATAGACGATTTAATTTGTCCTCTTTATGGTTTGAATGCAGAAGAAACTTACTTTATCAAGAATTACGAGATAGAGTTTAGACTATCAGGAGAGGAAGAATAGTACTTGAACAAATATGCGGGATGCTCAATCTGTTGGGCATTCCGCATAAATGAAAAAGCCTGTCTATTTAAACCTTATTTATAAGCCGTGCGCAAATGTTCTGACTGCATTTCCTGCAGTTTTTCATTGCTCAGCTCGCCAGATTCCCAAAGCTTATCTAATTCTTGCTGCATCCGCTCGTTCATGCGCTTCACTTGTGTTGCCATAATTGTAAATTTTAAATATTTCATGTGCAAAGATACAGATAATTGCTAACACTCCAAAGATTTTGAGAAGAAAAACTAATACCGGGTCGTTTTTTATACAATATAATCTGCATAATCCATTAAAATTCAGCGTTCTCTGCCATTTTCTATAAGTTTTTCTTGCGAGTTTCAATCTTTCTTCGTACTTTTGCACCAATAAGCAATGTAGAATTTAAAAGCGAAAGAATTATGGAGGAAAAGAAATATCATATCGATGAATCTAAGATAGCTGGGGATAAGGTTTGTGAACCATCGCCTGCTTATCGTTCGGCTGCATCAGCATCATCCGTATCATGGGATGAGGCTTACGATACCGATTCCTATCCTATGGGGCGCTCGCTGGAGCAGGTGATGGAGCATTGCGCAGAAATAGACAAGCACTTGGATGACCCGAACTATGGTCATCCTGTGGATGATTTGATTGCAAGATTAGAACAGAAGATTGAGCAATGGAGATAAAGACAGATGATTTGTTTGATAGCGAATTTGACAAATGTGTGGATTACGCTTTGTTGGAATTTGGCAGAAAAACAGCCCGTAAATGGATTGATAGCTTGATAGGTATTAAACACCAGTTGAGGCTGATGCCAGAACGCTATCCGTTTGTGCCTGAACTGCAGAAATGGAGAAAGTATCGTGGTGCCATCATCATGGAGAACTTCAAGATTATCTATTTCTACAATGAAGAGAAGGACATCATCTGGCTGGTGGATCTCTGGGATTTGCGCCAAGACCCTAGTAAGCTGAACCTGCGAGCCAGCAGGATAATAAGAAAGAAGTATCATTAGATTTTATGATTTCCGGAAATATAAAAAACAGCCCAATACTCTTTGATTATTAGTCAAAGTGTATTGGGTAGGAATAAGTATTGCAATCTAGCGAATTCTAGCTTTTCTCAAAATAAACCAGAGGATGCGTGCAGGAAGTGTGATAGGAAAGGCGAGGCAGCCCCAAAAGTAGGATCCTACGTCTGAGGTGAAAGAATGGTTCTCCCGTTTTAATCTTTCTTGTTCTTCAGCAATCTCATCCAAGATTCCTTTGTCCAATTCCTTGAAATCTACGTAGCTCGGAAGTGGATTAGCGATGTTATAGAGATCTTTTGCAGTCAGTTTGATTTCTGTATCCCATGTTATGCTATATGGATTTACTTTGTAGCTTTCGTAGTAACCTATGTCATAAAAACGCTTGAACTTTTCTTCATCAGAAAGCATGAGTTTCTTGATGTCTATAAGTTTACGTTCCATATTGCTAAACCAGATAATCAGCTTGTAATCCTCCTGATACCATACAAATATGATTCCCAGTTTGTCTTTTGTATCTAATGGCTTTATGTGGATTTCCTTCATCTTGCTCAAATTCTCAATTTTGGCAAGGGGTTTCACTTTTTTGATATAGTGATAGTGCTCCATCAGTTCACGCTGATGAAGGTGTGCCCAATAATTTACCAGGCGTTGTTGGTCCTTGGGAATAAATGCATATCTTGAAATTATATGATGCGCTCTTATCCTTATAGTTGACGTAAAAGAATGGATCCAGCATTATATCATCATTGAATTGAATATATATATCATAGAAGTTTACCTTACTCATAGCCATATTTTTATAAATGAAAAAAGCCCAGCCTATTTAAGCTTTGTCAAGAGGCTCGGCTGGAACTAACGCTGCAAAGATACAGATAATTATTGATACTCCAAAGATTTTAAGAAGAAAAATTTATACCGGGTCATTTTTTATCCAACTTAATCCGCATAATCCGTTAAAATTCAGTGTTCTCCGCAATTTTATAGCATTTTTCTTGCGAATACCAATCTTTCTTCGTACTTTTGCATAATAATCGTTGAATTTTAAAAATGAAAGAATTATGGAGGAAAAGAAATATTATATTGATGAATCTAAGATAGCTGGGGATAGGGTTTGTGAACCATCGCCTGCTTATCGTTCGGCAGCATCAGCATCGTCTGCATCATCAGCTTCAGATGTTTCAGAGCCCATGATGGCATATTCTTCTTTGCATCATGCTGAAATGGAAAAAGAAGGGGATGAATGGGATGAGGTTTATAATACCGATTCCTATCCTATGGGACGTTCATTGGAGCAGGTGATGGAGCATTGTGAGAGTATTTTGGATAAATTGGATGATCCAAATTATGGAGAGCCTATTTCCGTTTTGGATGCCGAGATAGAAAGGATGATTGCAGAATGGAAATAAAAGCAGATGCCCTTTTCAAAAAGGAAATAAAAAAGTGCATTGAGTATGCCTTGCAAGAGTTTGGGGTAAAAACTGCTCGTAAGTGGCAAACACAATATAAGGAGATTAAGCGTTTATTAGAATTTATGCCTAAGCGTTATCCTATAGTTGCTCATTTCCGTAATGAAACAATGGAGTTTCGTGGTGCCATCATCATGGAGAACTTCAAGATTATCTATTTCTATAATGAAGAGAAGGATATCATCTGGCTGGTGGATCTCTGGTATATGCGCCAAGACCCTCGTAAGCTGAACATGCGAGCCAGGAGGATAGAAAGAAAGGAATATCATTAGAATTATAAAAGCGAAAGAAATATGGAGGAAAAGAAATATCATTCTTCTCTTTTCTGTCGGATTCTTGAAAAAGTATTTAGGTGAAGAGTGGTGAAGAGTGGGTGAAGAGCTTCTGAGAACTCTTCACCTCCGCCAACCGCCCTGTTTATCGGTATTCCGGAGGGGTTGGTGAAGAGTGAAGAGTATTTGCCGTGTCAGTTATTCATTTTAATAAGGAGCAATATGATGGTACATCGAGATAAGATATTATGTTTTTTGGTTTTATTCTGCTGCTTCTTTGCATATACTCCTCTGCAAGCCCAGCAGCCACGCAAGAAGGTGGGGCTCGTCTTGGGTGGAGGTGGTGCCAAGGGTGCGGCTGAAGTAGGTGTGCTCAAGGTGCTGGAAGAGGCTGATATTCCTGTAGATTATATTGCCGGAACCAGTATCGGTGCCATCGTGGGCGGACTCTATGCCATCGGCTACGATGCTGCGGATATTGATAGCCTCTACCGTAACCAGAACTGGCTTTTTCTTTTGAGCGACCAGGTGAAACGTGAATCGGAGACTTTTCTTTCTAAAGAAGAAAGGGAGAAATATATCGTTCATATTCCTCTTTCCAAAGAGAGGAAGGTTTCGTTGCCAACCGGTTATGTGAAGGGGCAGAATATCTTTAACCTTTTCTCTAAACTTACCGTGGGGTATCATCAGGTGGATGATTTCTCCAACCTACCTATTCCTTACCGTTGCGTGGCGGTAGATCTGGTAGAAGGCAAGGAGGTCGTGTTTTCATCGGGCTCGTTGCCATTGGCGATGCGTGCCAGCATGTCGATACCGGGCGTGTTTGCTCCGGTAGAATGGAAAGGGAAGATGCTGGTGGATGGCGGCGCCTTGAACAATCTGCCGGTTGATGTGGCAAAGGAAATGGGAGCGGATGTGATTATCTGTGTAGATTTGAGTACCGGTTGGAAGAAGAAGGAAGAGCTGAAATCGGCTTCTTCTGTTGTAGAACAGCTCATAAGTATGATGGGGCAGAACAAATACCGGAAGAATATGGCTGAAGCCGATCTTTATATCAATCCTTCTCTGAAAGGTTATTCGGCGGCCAGTTTCCAATCTGAAGCCATTGATACGATGATACAGCGTGGAGAACAGGCAGCCCGCCAGAAGTGGGATGAACTGATGGCTTTGAGAAAGTATATCTATGCTGATGCTTGTGATTCTGTAGCCTCTGATGATACATTACAGGATAAACGCCTCAAACTGCAGAAACCTTCTCAGACGGAAGCCTATCATATAGGTAGCATCCAGATAGAAGGCATCAGTGGAGAGGAAGAAAAGTGGATTAGAAAGAAAATAGCTTTACGGGAGAATTCGGAAGTCAGTCCTGAGGAGATAGATGGCACACTTGCTATGCTCAGGGGACTGAATATCTTTTCGCGTGTAGAATACAGACAGTCTAACGAGGAACCTTATGACCTGGTATTCATGCTGGAACTCAACGAATCCAGAAGAATCAGTGTAGGTGCACGTTTTGATACGCAGGATTTGGCGAGCGTCATTGCTCAGATATCCAATAACCAGCAGTTTTCTACCCGTCATCATTATGCCTTTACAGGTCGCATTTCCCGTAATCCCTATCTGGAAATGAAATATGCCTATGGCAATCTTTTCGGAGCGAAAATTGGCATTTCCTATCGTATGGCTCATTATGATTTCGACCTTTATGCGGACAAGCATAAGTTGGATGCCCTGGAGTTTCTTTCGCATTCTTTCGCTGGATTCTATACCCGCGATATCGGTAACTTCAGATTGAAATCGGGAGTGCAGTTTGATTATTACCATTATCATTCAGATATGTTCGAACGCGACGGAAGCATCCAGTCACGTTCGTCAGACCATTTCCTGAATTACTTTGCATCTGTTGTGATGGATACTTACGACCGCCGTTATTTCCCGACCCGTGGCAGTCGCATTCAGGTTCAGGGCATTCTGCATACGGATGACGGAATACATTATGCCGATGGGAATCCTTTCGGTGAAGCTGTTTTTCAAGGAGAATGTGCCGTACGTCTCAATTCCAGATTCTATCTGCTTCCTAAGCTCAAGAGCCGCTTCTTGTTTGGAAGTTCCGTACCAGCCATTTATCAGAATTATGCAGGTGGAGCAGCTGATGGTTACTATCTGCCTTGGCAGGTGGCATGGGAGAGTGCGCAGCATGTTCATCTGCTGGAGCGCAATGTGGTGACAGGTCAGCTCGGTTTCCGCTATCGGGTGAAAGGAAAGTTCTATCTTACCGCTCTGGGAGAGTATGGCAAGGAAGCCCGCAAGTTTTCCCATATTCTCATCGGTGATGATTTGTGGGGAGGAGCCTTGCGCGCATCCTATGATTTCGTATTGGGTCCGGTAAGCATTCAGGCTAATTATTCTAGCTTGGGTAAGAATGTAGGATTCTATATCAATGCAGGATTCTTGTTCTGATTTCCTAAATTGCTGCCCATATTATAAATAAGGTGGGGTTTCTCTTTGCCGAACAAGAATAATTCATTACCTTTGCAACTGTTTAGAAAACATATAGAATGTATTTTGCAATCTTGAATTTTAGAATATAATAAATAAAAAGAGAGAATCAGATGAAACTGAGATTTTTGAAATTGATGCTGCTGCTCTTCATCCTGCCATTGCAGATGCTGGCGGCAGAACTGGGAGTGGCTGGTAAGCAACTGGCTGCATTGCCTGGAGTAAGTGACGTGGAAACGCTGAAAAGTACGCATTTCCCAGAAAAGTATGTGTTCTTTATCAAGCAACAGCTCGATGCCAAGGATGCATCCAAGGGCTATTTCGAACAGAGGGTGGTGCTCTGCCATAGAGGATTCGACCGTCCTACCGTGCTCGTGACCGAAGGATATAATGCCAACTATGCATTGCGCGAAGGATACATCGAGGAACTTTCCAAGCTCTTCGATACGAATATCATTACCGTAGAGTATCGCTATTTCGACAAGTCGATGCCGAAGCCTTGCAACTGGGATTATCTTACCGTTGAGAATTCGCTTTATGATCTGCATCATGTAAACCAGACCCTGCATGCAATGTACAAGGGAAAATGGATTGCTACCGGCATCAGCAAGGGCGGACAGACTACGATGTTCTACCGTTCTTACTTCCCTGATGATGTAGATATTTCTGTGCCATACGTAGCTCCGCTCAACAAGGGTGTGGAGGATGGACGACATGAGAAGTTCCTGCAATATCAGGTATCAACCAAGGAAAACCGACAGAAGGTGCTCGATTTCCAGTTGCTCCTCTTCAAGCGAAAGGCTGCGTTGCTGCCAATGTTCGAGAAATATTGCAACGATAAGAAATATGTATTCAATGCTCCGCTGGCAGAGATTTTTGATTACTCTGTATTCGAATACGCCTTTGCTTTCTGGCAGTGGGGAGAAGACATCAACAAGATTCCTGCAAGAGAGGCAGATGACAAGACGGTGTTTGATTACTGGATCAACATGTGTGAACCTGACTATTTCACCAATTATAATGCCACAGCCTCGTTTGATGTGCAGGCAGCTCGGGAGTTGGGTTATTACGGCTATTATACCAAACCATTCAAGAAATATCTCAGTATCAAGACAGCTAAGGGCTATCTGAAGAAACTGATGGTGCCAAAGGGGGCAGAAAACGTGAAGTTCTCGCCAGCACTCTATAATCATACGGTAGAGTTCCTGACCAAGAATGATCCGAAGATGGTTTATATTTATGGCGATATCGACCCATGGGGAGCTTCGGGCATTTATGGCTTGCCTTTCACCAAAAACAAGAAGAACCTGCATGTTTATATGTGTCATGGCGGTTCGCACAAAACTCGCATCTTGTCGTTCCCAGAGCCTACAAGACAGGAAATCATCAGTCTGATAGGTAGTTGGCTGAAGGAATAATGCTTCCATGAACCAATCATAATGGATAAAATGAAAGATTTTTTCAAAAAATATCCATAAAAGTTTGGTGGTTTCAGAAAAATGTATTACCTTTGCACTCGCTTTTGAAAACAAAGCTTTTAGCAGAGGCACCCTTAGCTCAGTTGGTAGAGCAACTGACTCTTAATCAGTGGGTCTAGGGTTCGAATCCCTAAGGGTGTACAAAAAACTCCGGAGAATCAATCTTGGTTCTTCGGAGTTTTTTTTTGTAATAATGATTACCATTATACGATAGAGGCGATTTTGTAATTTTGCGCCATCAATCGTTGTATTGTGCAAATACTGACAATTATAGGAAATATTCGCCAACTGCCACAACGAAAATGCGCCAACTGCCACAACGAATTTGGGTCAACTGTCACAACGAAATTGGGTCAACTGCCACAATAGAATGGGAAAGCAACAAAGTTTAACTGTTTTATTTGCTTGATATTTGTTTCTTGAATAGAGATAGAGGTGCCTCTATCATATATTAATAAACTTCATAAATTCACTGTCATTATGTCAAGAAACAAGAAAACATCAGAGTCGTTATTCCAGTTCATGAACCTCCTCATCGCCCTGTTGATGAAAAACGGGCAATACCGCACCTCGCTGCATTACAAGGCAACCCTCAACAGCTTTAAGCGATACCGAGACAACAAGGATATTGCCCTAAAAGAGATAGATGCAGAAGTGATGCGCTCGTATGAGGCGTACCTGCATCATACGGCGGAGGTATGCAAAAACACCAGCTCCTTCTATCTCCGCATCCTCCGTGCCACCTACAACAAAGCTGTGGCAAAGGGACTGACGCCACAGCAGCATCCCTTCTCGGATGTCTATACCGGTATTGCCCAAACTCGCAAGAGAGCCATACCTACAGAGAATGTCAGCCAGATCAAGAGTCTGCAATCTGTCAAGGATCTCAATCCCAAGGAAGAGATGGCAAGAGATACATTCCTGATGAGTTTCTATCTGCGTGGTATCTCTTTCATCGACCTGGCTCATCTCCGCAAATCTGACCTCAAGGACGGTTATCTTCATTATACAAGAAGAAAGACAGGACAGCGTCTCACCATCCGATGGGAGAAGGAGATGCAGGAGTTGTTGGAAAAGTATCAGGCGCAGACCGCCTCCTCATCTTATCTCTTTCCTTTCCTTGTTGATGATGGAAACAAAAGACAGGATAAAACTATTGACAAAAAGCAGGATGAGGCACGCCTATATCACAATGCGGAAGCGCGTATCTCCTACCACCTCAGAAAGTTTGGAGCTACGATAGGCATCAAGGGCAAGCTCACCCTCTATGTTGCCCGCCATTCCTGGGCAACGGCGGCAAGAGATAATCATATCTCTATCTCTGTCATCAGCGAGGCATTGGGACATCATTCCGAAACCACCACACAAATCTATCTCCGTTCCATCAAAAGCTCAGAAGTAGATGATGCCAACGCCAAGATACTGGCAGCCCTATAAGCCACAAAAAAGAATAAAAAGAGGGATTTTGCAGAATGAACCAAAATGAACCGATTTTTCTGAATCTTTATATAAGAGACACAGAAAACCGAAAAACATTCTTTCAATCAACGACTTAGAAGATTGTGTACGAGAAGAATGCTGAAAAAATGTAGAATTTCGCAGAATGATATTAATTTTTTTAACACGCATAATTTGCTTGTTTCCAACAATTTTCGTATTTTTGCGGTAAGATTCTGTGTCTCTTATATAGAGATTCAGAAGAACGGGAGTGATTGAGGGAAGGATTTTGAGGACAAAGGAATCGGACAGCTAATCATTCCAAGGGTTGCAGACTATCATGCTCTTGGATCAGGAGTACGTCTGTGATTAGAGGTTTCCGTTATTGGAAATAGACTAACCAACCCTTTCTTGCCAAGTGTTTTGAAACATGATTTCACGACACGGGGGAATGAGAAGTACACCCTGATCAAAATAGAAAAAAATAAACAATGATACAACCAGACAACGAGGAGAGTTGGTACGCATTCAAGATATTTTTTGGGAAAGGAAAGCCTATCAAGGCATATTTCGTTGCCAAAGGGATAGAGCATATTTATGATGTGAAACAAGAATATTGGGACAAGAATAAGAAAAAGAGTCTGGTGAAGGAAGTTCCTATTATGCCATCTCTCATTCTTTTCCGTACTACGAGAACAGAAGCCGAAGAGATTGAACGCAATTTTCTCAATAAAGTGATGCTCTATCGTGGCAAAAATTCTGAGAACTTGAAAGAACCTTCTAAAATTTCAGAACGTGAAGTGAAAATCTTCAATATTGTAGCAACTTCTGGTGTTGAAGGACTGGATTTTTACGATGAGTATAATCCCAAGTTTACCAAAGGCGACAAGTTCCGAGTCATTGAAGGTCCTTTGAAAGGAGCGGAAGGCTATGTCGTCCGTATCAAAAAAGATCATAAACTTTATGTGAGTATCAAGGGGTTGTGTGCTGTTACGACAGGATATATTCCTAAAGCATACTTGCAAAAAATCGAATAGAGTATATGGAAATGTCAGATATTAAGCAAGTGGTACTGACGAGGAAAAGTACCTCGCCAGTAACAGAGTATTAATCGAGATGATGATGAGCAGCCCAGCTGCCCGCATCCAAACACGGACACTCTTTGGGAGTAGTCCCCGGCAAATCCCGATGCCCCACAATCTTCGCTTTCGGAAAGAGAATCTTCAGATTCCTGAAAAGGTCAATGAGTCTCGTTTCCTGTTCAGTTGTCATGGTGTTGCAAGGCTTGCCTTGCTCATCGAGCCCTCCCTCATAGCAGATGCCGATAGAGCATCTATTATAAGGTCTGGCATGAGCACCAACCTCCAACAGCATCCGGTGCTGCGTCATCGTACCATCCTTACGGATGTAGAAGTGGTAGCCGATGTCATAAAACCCACGCGCCTTATGGTCACGGCGCAGCTGTTCCACACTATAGTCCTGATTGCATCGGCTAGCCGAGCAATGCAAAACCAGATATTTAATGTCGTTAGCCGACATATATTGACTTTGTCTCATAATTAATAATTCAACATTTAACATTCAACATTCAACACTCAACATTCAACACTCAACATTAAAGCATAGCATTTGCGCACGAGCTTACTCCCAGTGCAGTAAGAGCTGCAATCAAAGCTTGGACAGCAGCATTCAAAATTGAAACCCAAGAAATCTTCTTGGAACCATCATTAAAATTCTTCATAATCAGAAATGTGTTTAAAAGTGAAACATAAGTTTGAAGGGGTGACCACACCCTGCACTATGCAGGATGCAGTCACAGGGAGAATCCTACTCCAGGCCATCACCGCTACCGTCGGTGCCAGAGTCGGTACTGCTTCCACCGCCAGGGTTTGGTGTATCACCACCATCACCCGATGGCTTGTTGTCACTCTTGTCGTCCTTGGTAGGCTTCTTCTTCGCAGCCTCCAGGTCAACGGTAGTCTCGTTCGCCTTTTCAGCCTTGAGCAAGGCAGCTTGACCAGCACGGCTTGCCACGAGCTTAAACTCAGCTTGATCAACAAGGTTCTCAAAGTCCACACCAGGGTTGAACTTGATGTTCACCGACTTGATGTTTTCCTCGGTAAACTTCTCCAGCGATTCCGCACCCTCACAGTTGATGGAGATGCTAAAGACACCAAACTCACCGAGTTTAATCTTGTTGCCGTTGAGCAGTTGCTCTACAATGCAGTCACACATGTCCGACAGGATGGCTTTCACCATACCTCGGCTGTAGCCAGCGTTGTGTGAAGCAATGTGCTTGCAAAACTTGTTCAAGTCCCAGATTTCACGAACTTGGTTCTTGGCATAAGCCTTTTGAGGCTCCTCTGGTTTGATAGGATTACCCATCATGTAAATAGAATACTCAATCATAATCGATTCCTTTCTTTTAAATTGTTAATACTAAAATTGTCAGCTACTCCAAACTTCGAATGTCGAGCACCCAGGGTATTGAATTCTTCACTCATCACTCTTCGTTCTTCGTTTAAGCTGTTGCAAAGATACAACATCCGTGGTTCGAAAACAATTCCGTTGAAAGGCATTGAAAAACGTTGAATATCTATTGAATAAGGTTAAGAAAATCATTAAGAAATCATAGCCAGCAAGTCATTTTTTACCCTTTTACCCTTTTACTTTTTTACCTTTATAATATGGCAGATGTAACTTTCAATATATACGGAGGCAATAACCAAATCCTCCCCAACGCTACAAAGGCAGAGCAAAACTTCTATGGCGACCAGTTCGCAGAGAAGACGCTTGCCAAGGATGGCGAAGCACCTCAACCTCTCACCGAGGAAGAACAGGCTTTGTCTATATATATAAATAAGGTGGAATCCTTGCGAGGCTACATCACCCTCCTTCGCTCCTGCAAGACAGCGAGAGACCTGGGCGAGGTGGTGGCAACCATGCGACAGCAAGAACCATCCCTCACCGATGATCTGATAGTGAAGCAGAGTTTCATTTCCCTTCTCCTTCCCTTCGTTCCGAAATGGGAGAAAGGACAGACCATCGACAACATCCGGGTAGCAATCAATACTGCCTGGACGGCCCGCAAAAAGACTATCCGTCAAGTAGGCCGCTAAAACACCCCCAAAAAAGTATCCTAAGATACATGGGCAAGTATCCTAAGATACTTCGCCAAGTATCCTAAGATACTTTGGAAAGTATCCTAACCCTCTTTCTAACATTAAAATTTTAAAATGGCAGATACATCATTTGATATCAACAACGGAGCCAATCAAATTGCTCCCAATGCAATGACTCAGAACCAATATTTCTATGGTGAGGAATTCGCTCGCAAAATATTGGGAAGCAAGGATAAGCCACTTAGTCTGGTAGTGCTCGGTGCTGGAGTGGATGCCACAATAGGCTTGCCGACATCAGCCGACCTTATACCTCGCATTGTCGATTTCTTGGAAACCGATGAAGGCAAGACGCTTGATGCCATTTTGCGCAAGGCAATAGGCAGAGTACATTTCCACTTCGACAAGTTTGTGAGTACAGCCATCGACCGTTTGGCAAAAGACTTGGATAAGGAGATTGTTTCCATTTGCCATAATATCAACGACGAACTTGCCAACAACGCAAGCCTTGATGAGTCACAACGTAAGTTGGGTATGCTTATCGTTCGCCTTTTCAAAAAGGTGTTGGACTTCAAGAAAGGAGCAGAGATAGATGCTGAGACGATGAACTTGATAGAAGAGGTGTTTGATACGGTTGTAAAAGATGACAGCATCATAGATTTAAGCCATCTCAACTATACCGACACATTCAAGAACATCATCGTGGAGATACTTCAGAAAAGCATCCGTGAGTCGAACAATCCCATCTTGCGCCATATCTATAAGAATATGCTCGATATAGAGCAACTGCTCGCAGGGTATTTCTATGGATTTTATACGGGGCAAAACAGTTATATCCGCGATTATCTATACATATCCTGGATTCTATGGGCATACTTGGTAAGCGAGGAGCAGCAAAAGGCACAAGAGAATGTGGCTGTAGAGAACAAAGACAACCACACTATTTACGACCAATTGGACGGAAAAGACTGCCAAGTCATCACGTTCAACTATACATCGTATGCTTCCCAAACTTCTCCGACTGCTCTCTATTTCCATGGCTCACTCAAAGAGTATGTAGATGTAGAGAACAAGAACGATTTTCTGCATGATGATTTAACGACCATTGATTTAGAAGATTTCTTCAAGAATCAACTTGCAGCCGAGATAAGTTTTGATCCAGACCACAAGTCTATACCCATCCCATCATTCTTGCCACCATTAAAGTTGCGCCCTGTTATATCCAAGCATTACATTGATACATGGTATCATGCTTCTCAGATGGTGCTGCGTGCAAGTAAGATCATCATTCTTGGCTATTCATTCTCTTCTGCCGACAACTATTTCTGTGATATGTTGCGAGAGAACCACGATGCACAAATCATCATTATCGACAAGAACATGGAAACTGCAAGTCGCAATGTGTGTCGTTGCCTCCAGTTGGATGCCAATCGCTACACCAAGCAAATAAAGGATGGGCATGAGATACGCAAATACAACAATCGAGTGACGATTATTGGAGCAGACTTGGCGGATGTTAATTTGGATGATGTGTGAGACATTAGGATATGAAGCAAAAAACTCCTCCAAAAATTTGGTAGTTTCATAGAAAACTCTTATATTTGCAGGCAAAAAAGGAGAGACAATTATGAACACAATAGCAATTGACAGCAATATATATAAAGGTGCAGAAAGTTATGCAAAATTACATAATATTAGTGTGACAGCTGCAATAGAAAAGGCGATTTCTTTGTTTTTGCAAAAGGTACAACCTAAGCAAAAACTATTAGAAACTGCTGAGTTTAATGATGCTTTGTCTTATGTTAAAACATTAAAGGCAAAAGGTGGCAAGCCGATACCGGCAGATGAAAATAGCTTAGATGCGTTGGTTGATAAAAAATATGCATTATGAGAGTTTTTATAGATACGAATATCTTAATAGATTTCGTTGTAAATCGGGAGGGCTTTTCTGAAGATGCAGATAAACTCTTTGCCCTTGGAATAACAGGAGACATAAAGTTGATGACATCAGCTTTGTCTTATGTTACAGCCATGTATATAGCACACAAGTATGAGTATCAAAATGTAAAAGAAACTCTTCTGGCGGTGTCGATTTTTGTAGATGTTTTGGACTTGCAAGGCAATACGGTAATTGAAATGCTCTCTTCTGATTGGAAGGATTATGAAGATGCAACTCAAAATGCCACAGCTTTGCGAGCAGAGGGAGATTGTATTGTAACTCGTAACAAGAAGGATTTTACGAATTCTTCTTTACCCGTTTATACTCCTGCTGAGTTGTTGAATATTTTAAACCAATAAAGGTGGCGTAGCTACTGCTGTCACAATCCTGAATATTCCTCATTCGAGTGGCGACCAGTGCAGAGCGATACTGCAATGAGGAACAAAATATAAAATCATGAAACCCTTTTTATCAATCAAACCAGGAGCTCTCCCTTATCACCCCTCAGTAGCCGGTGGCATTATCAAGTTAACAGAGAAGAGCCTCAAGCTCTACACCGAGATCTCCATGAACAGTCCCCTGAAACTCTGGAAAGACCGTCTTGTGGCAGTATGGGGTGAAGAAACAAGATAGGCTGATAGCCTAAAAATGGTTAGTTAATGAAGATTTTCTCTTAAATCCTTGGTGATTACAAAATTAAATCGTACTTTTGTCGCTATATTAGCAATAAAAATGTATGATTATGGCAAACGACAATAACAAAATACAGGCAACTACTGATGAATCTCAGATAGTACTCTATCAACCAGACGAAAGCATTAGGTTGGAGGTGAAACTGGATCAAGATACGGTTTGGCTCAATCGTCAACAAATGGCGCAGTTATTTGGTCGTGATATCAAGACTATAGGTAAGCATATCAACAATGCTCTTCATGAAGAGCTTGCTTCTGACCCAACAGGCGCAAATTTTGCGACAATTGAAAATAGTAAAAATCCAACTGTCGCAAAATTTGCGATAGTTCAAAAAGAAGGTGGACGTTTGGTTACTAGACAAGTTGAGTTTTATAGCCTTGACGTTGTTCTATCTGTTGGTTATCGTGTCAAGTCTAATAGAGGCATTCAATTCCGACGTTGGGCGAATGTTATTTTACGTGACTATCTTCTTCAAGGTTATTCCGTGAATCGTCACTTGATAGCCCTACAGGAGAATATGGACAAGCGTATGACCCATATTGAGGATGTCCAGGCTAAGCAGCAACAGCAGCTCGATTTCTTTATTCGGACTTCGACCCCTCCTGCTGAGATGGTCTTCTTCGAAGGTGATTTCTATACAGCAAGAGTTGCTTTGGAGAACTTGATTCGTACAGCCAATCATCGGGTAATCATCATAGATGGCTATGTTTCATCGCTAACCCTAAGTGTATTAGATGTTCGTAAACCAAAAGTTTCAGCAACGGTTTATACTGCTGGTGTAGGTCAAGGCATGCAACGACTCATGGATGAGCATGACCGCCTATTCCCCGATAATCATATAGATATTAGAAAATGGCGTAACGAGTCTCATGACCGCTGGCTTATCATAGATGACAGCCTCTATCATTGTGGTCATTCATTAAATGCCAATGGCGGTCATAAGATTTCCGCTATAACTCTGATGGGTACCTCCCCAGAGGTAATCCTGTCAAAAGTAGAATAAAAATAATATTCCTCATTCGAGTGGCGACAAGTGCAGAGCGATACTGCAATGAGGAACAATTCTGGTGGTCTTAATCTGCAAGCTGCCCCCTAAGCGGTCCCATCCCGCACAACCTGGCGATACCTTTGATGGTCCGCCAACCTTATAGCGTAGCGGTTCTGAGCACCGGAGGGCGGTTACATCCTTCCTTCTGAGGAGGAAGGCTTGGTTAGAGGTGGAGCCCTCTTTGGAAAGAGGGACGGGGTGATTCGAAAAAGAATTATGATAATAAAAAACTAAGATACCAATGAATAAAGAAGAAAGAAATTCCTTTCGAAAGGAAATGCTCGGTAAGTTAGAAGAACAATGGGCTAAGTCGAATAGCCCCGAAGACGACCTCTTCTATTACCACCCTTCTGAAGACAAAATCGTCCTATCCCATGCCTTATTTTGGGTGATGACCCAAAACATAAAAGGTAAGGTAGGAAAGGAAAAGTACTTGTTGTTTCTCCGCCAATATCAGGAAGAGATGCTTGAAGCCTACTTAACGGAATCAGAAGATTTCAAAGACCTGCTTCATTATTGCAACGTCATGTACAATTTCCTTCCTATGTTGCTTCGGAGCACGTACGATTTCCATATTCATTTAGATGCTCGCAAGCTAGCCGCCATAACAATCGTTGCTGGTGGTTATGGTGGTGATATGCCCGAAGATCAGGCTTATGACCTCCTCGATGATATAGACTTCTATTATAATAAGGTGAAGTGTCGCAAGATAGAAAGACTCTTACCGGTATTGAACAAACTGGTGATAGAAGAGCAAAAGTTCCTTTAGCTTGTATTAAGTGATGCTTACAATACATAGCTATGGGAATAAAATCTTTGTTTCCATGTTACTATGTTGAAAAAAAGATGAGTTGAAGGAGTGTGCTTAGCAAGCCTTCATCCTAAAAGATGATGCAAACGAGCGCAATGAAAGCTAGCTTTCAAATTGCCGAGTGCTGCTTATCTTCTGTAAAACGATAATAAAATAACTTTTTTCAAAAAACTGATAAGTGTAACTACTTGTAATATAGTGGGGACGCTGTATTGGTGATATACGCTGAAAACATGTATTTACAATTGAAATTATATATCACTTTGAAATAAAAAATATGCCAAGTAATGTAAATATAAATTATATTTTTATTCAAATTCAAAGGGCAATTATGCACCAGATTATAGGCAAAACTGCATATAATGCGAATACTCGATGTGAGTATAGTGAAGAATTGCTGGAATTAGATGATGTAGCTAAAGGTATTTTGATATCTAGATTAAGTGATGCTTTGGGCCTTAATAGTAAGAGTTTTAAATTGGATTTAGCTAATGATGGTATAGATTCTACATATTCTTTGATGAAGAATTTAGCCTCTCTCGATGAGCAAGGCTTTATTGACAACA
Source organism: Segatella copri (assembly GCA_021635485.1). Classification (GTDB taxonomy): domain Bacteria; phylum Bacteroidota; class Bacteroidia; order Bacteroidales; family Bacteroidaceae; genus Prevotella; species Prevotella copri_P. Next base: position 27,988 of record JAJWOH010000018.1, read on the forward strand.
GTAAAGATATAGCTAATCATTTGGCAATGTCTTCAAACCGTGGAGGTATTCCAGGTGGCTTTTTACTTTTTCTTGATTGTCAATATAATAGTCGACCATTATATATATTAATCAAAGCAGAACCACATGATGCATTGAGTATAGCTCATCATCAGGCACAAGCTTTGAAAGATATAATTTTAAGTCCTTCGCAGAAAATGTATAAGGTATTTTGTATGATTCAAAATGATTCAGAACAGACAAAAGATTCTTTTACTTATCTGTTGTTTGATGAACAATTTAGTAGTGGAGTAAACTTGGCTAAATATTTTTATAAGGACTTCCTAGGTTTAACTCTAGGCGGTAATAGCGCATTGATGACTAAGATGTTTTATGAGAAAATGCTTATGTTGATACGTAAAAAATTCTCAGAAGATTATTCTACGCGTGCTCATATTGAAGAAGAATTGGCTTCCATTTTAACAAACGAAGAAATGTTAATTGTTCCAAGTCAGGTTATTAATTCGATAATACCTTTAGAGCATAGAGATTTATTCTTGAATAAAATATGTACAGATGAGTTTTCTCAGTCTTTTTCTAAAGATTTGTCTCAACTACGTTTGGTGCTCGCAAAGAAAAGAGTCGATATTTGTAAAGGTATAAAACTTTCTGGTGATACAGAATTCTTTTCTTCAAAAGTAAGTATTGGAGAAGATCCAGAACGACCTGGAATTGTAATAATAACAGTAGATACCAATGAATGACTGTGATGAGAAACAATTAAGGGATGCTTTTTGTAAGATTAGGCCAGAACTAGATAAATGGGGTGATTATTTGGACGATATACTAAACAAATATGTTGGGAATAAATATCCAAACATAAAAGAAATGGTTCAAATGAAAGCTGTTCATCGTTGTAAGGATATTGATTCACTTATAGCTAAAGCTTTTTACAGGAACAAGGATTACAACAATCCTTTACTTGATATTACAGATAAAGTAGGTACAAGATTAGTTCTACTTTGTTCTTGTGCTGTTGATGATGTATCTAAGTATATAGAATCGGAAAATAATATAGCATGGAGGATAGTTGAGAAATCGCAGGATATAACTAAGATAAAAGTTGATAATCCTGAAGCATTTACTTATCAATCTGAACATTTTATAGTTAAGCCATGCTTATCTTATCAATCGTCTGTTGATTTGGAATTGCTAACATGTGAAATACAAATTAGAACATTAGTTCAGCATGCTTATTCTGAAATGAGTCATGCTTTTGTATATAAACAAAATAAAGATGCAGATGCAAAAGTTAGGCGAGAATTGGCAGCTTCGATGGCTTTTTTAGAAGAGGCTGATTGGAAGTTTTTAAATATTTATAAAGCTATGAATGAAGAGTCTAAAGATCTTCGCTTGTTGCTAACCCAAAAACTTAATGATGAGTTTACGAAGTTATGCAATGATTATCAGGCAATTTTGTTTGATAGAGGAGCTTTGGATGCTTATTTTGATATCTTGAATGAATCTCAGATACAGCAAATATGGAAAGAAATTGATTCTTTTATTCTTGCTAATAAGGATAATATAATTAACTCCCATCATTTATTTAAGGATTGTTTCTTGTTTACTCAGCCAACTCTAATCTTGGCTTTGTATAGCTTTGATAAGTGGCAGAATTTTACGAAAGAAAATTGGCCTTTTAACTACCAATCATTATTATATGTGGTGCAATCGTTAGGGTATTCAAGTACTGTGATGTAATAACGTAATAAACTGCTTTCTCCATGCGGTCCCATCCCGCACAATTTGGCGTAGACCTTTGATGGTCCGCCAACCTTAGAGCGTAGCGGTTCCGAGCACCGAGTAGGGCGGTTACATCCTTCCTTCTGAGGAGGAAGGCTTGGTTAGAGGTGGAGCTCCCTTTGGAAAGGGAGACGGAGGGAATCGAAAAAATCCTTCTTTAATGGGAAAAAGCGATGCCAATGAGTGCAATGAAAGCTCGCTTTCAAATTGCCGAGTGCAGCTCGCTTTATCAACAAAGAAGGACGGGATGATTTTAGAAAAAAAGAAAAAATAAAAACACTATATCATGATGAATGATTTCAAAGATATAAAAGTAGCAGTAGCCGGTACCGGCTACGTCGGTCTGAGCATAGCAACGCTATTGTCTCAGCACCATCATGTAACAGCAGTAGATGTTATCCCAGAGAAGGTGGAGAAACTCAACAATAAGATTTCTCCTATCCAGGACGATTACATCGAAAAGTATTGTTATATCCCCGCAGCGTAGGCAAGGACATCCGATAGTATGAATGCAAGAACTGCGTAGTTCATGCAGCCGATGAAAGTAAGGTGGTAATTCAAGGCTTGGATGGCTATATCGTAGCCGAGAAGAATGGACAACTGCTTGTTTGTTCTTTGAAAGAGGAACAGAGGATTAAAGAATTTAGAAAGTAATATATGTCAAATCAAACATCAGATAATAATAAACGAATAGCGAAGAATACTCTTCTTTTATATCTACGAATGTTCTTTACGATGGCTGTATCTCTTTATACGAGTAGAGCTGTATTAAATACATTAGGAGTAGTAGATTATGGTGTATATAATGTTGTTGGTGGTATAGTTGTGGTATTCTCGTTTGTAAATGGAGCTATGGCTACAGCTACACAAAGGTATATAACGTTTGCATTAGGTAAAGAAAATATAAACTGGTTAAAAACTGTTTTTTCAACAGCTTTACAGATTCATATTATGTTAGCTTTTGTTGTTGTGCTATTAACAGAAACCATTGGCTTATGGTTTCTTTATAATAAGATGCAAATACCTGTAGACCGTATACCGGCAGCCTTTTGGGTTTTACAGTGTTCGATAGGTGCAAGTGTCATTATGATATTAAGTGTTCCGTATAATGCTACAATTATTGCTCATGAAAAGATGTCTGCTTTTGCATACATTTCTGTGCTTGAGGTAACTTTGAAGTTAGTAATTGTATATTTGCTTTTAATATCGCCTTTTGACAAGTTAATTTTCTATGCGATTCTTTTCATGTTAGTTCAGTTAGGAATTCGTATTTGCTATAGTACTTATTGTCAACGTCATTTTAAAGAAACTATATATCGTAGAGTCTGGAATAAAAGTTTGTTTAAAGAAATGCTAGGTTTTGCAGGTTGGAATGTATTCGGTAATATGGCTGGTATGCTGTCCGCACAGGGGGTCAATCTAATATTAAATGTATTCTTTGGACCTGCGATAAATGCTGCTCGTGGTTTAGCTGTCCAAGTTCAAACAGCAATAGTACAGTTTGCAACTAATTTTCAGATGGCAGCTAATCCACAGATAACGAAAACCTATGCGCAAGGTGATTTGGAAAGTATGCATAAGTTGATAATACGTACATCACGTTTAACTTTCTTTTTGCTCTTTATGTTTACATTACCATTGTTTTTTTATGCTGAAGGTATTTTAAAATTGTGGTTAAAAATAGTACCTCAGTATACAGCTATATTTCTTCAGCTGTCTTTGTTGGTATCTATTGTTGATGGTGTAGCCAATCCTTTAATGATAGGTGCTCAAGCAACAGGTAAAATAAGAAAGTTCTTAACTGTTATTGCTGTAATTGCATTAATGATAGCACCAGTTTCATATGTTGTTCTAAAGCTAGGTGCTAAACCTTATATGGTATATATTGTTCATCTGGTAATTTGCTCTAGCATTTTTGTTGTTCGTCTCTACTTAATTAAACCATTGATAAATCTTAATATTATTCAATATTACAAGGAATTATTTTCTAGTATTTTTCCCGTTGCTTTTATAAGTACGCCTATAGCATATTTTATTTCCGTTTTCATGGAGGAAACTCATATCGTATCATTATTTTTAGGAATGGGATTATGTATACTTGTTGTATTGCTAACTACTTATCTTTTTGGTTTGGAAAAGAGAGAAAGAATGTTTGTTAATAATAAATTATCATCAATTTTATGCAAGGTAAAACATTAAAAAAAAGGTTGTTGTTCGTTGGGAATGATGTAACAAATCCTAATTCTTGGTCTGGTACTCCTTATGCTATATATACAGAGTTTATTAGACAAGGAGTTGAAGTTGTTACATATAATCCTTATAAATGGAAGCAGAATAGGATATCTAATATATTAGTTCGTATTTTGCGTAAAACTATATTGCCTTCTTTGGGCAATGAATTATCAGTTTGGGATCAATTGATTTTAAGTATCTTAATTAAAAGAAAATTAAAAAAAGAAGGGATTGATATTGTATTCTATACTACAGGAAATGGCGCTAGTATATCGTGTAAAAAGATTAAGTCTTATCTTTTTGCCGATGCTATAACTCATGAAAGATATAAGTACTATCCTTACGCTAGGAAAAGAAGTAAATGGAAAGATAAGCTTTTAAATTTTTTACTAATTAATTCTGAAGATAGACAGTTCCTTTCTATGGAGCATATTTTTACCCAATCTGATTGGGTGAAAAATTATCTCATTAGTAATTTAGGTTATTCCGCAGATAAAGTAGAAAAGGTTGGTTTCGGGCTGAACGTAAAGCTTCTTAAAGAAGAAAAAAATTATGATAATAACTTATTATTGATAGTTCTTCGAAAAGGAAATGAAAAATTAAAAGGTCTTTGTTTGTTATTAGAGGCATTTCAAGTAGTTAAAAAACAAATACCGGATGTCAGACTAGCTGTTGTAGGTACCGATGGCGAAAAACAAGATGGCGTAACCTATTATTATAACCAACCTCGTTCTGTAACATTAGAGTTATTCAATCAAGCGACTTTATATGTTATGCCTGCTTTAAATGAACCAAATGGCCAAACATATTTGGAGGGTTTGGCTAATAAGGCTCCTATTGTAGGCTTGAATCGATTTGCTTTCCCTGAATTCTCTGGTTATGGTAAATATGGTTATATATGTCAAAAGGAGGATCCTAAAGAACTAGCTGATATTCTTATACAAGCATTAAGTAATAAAGAAAGCTTAAAGGATAAGGCAAATGCTGGCTACAATTATGTAGCAAATCTTAATTATAATTGGGAAAATATTGTTAAACGATTTATAGAAGTAATTTTTCAGTAGTATATGAGACCATTACACATTATAATGCCAATGGCTGGTGAGGGGAGCCGTTTCTTGAAAGAGGGATGGACTACTCCTAAACCATTGATTAAGTTGCACGATAAAGAATTGTTTCTTCGAGCTATCGGGAGTGTCAAAGTTGAGGATGCTCCTATGAAGTATTCGTTTATTGTTCGACAAGAGCATATAGACAAGTATCAAATTGATGAGAAGATAAAGCATATTCTTCCTGATGCCAACATCTTTTCTGTTCTGAAAACCACAAGAGGTGCTGTCGAGACTTGTTTGATGGCTCGTTCTGCTATTGCACCAGAAGATTCCATTGTCGTGATGGATTGTGATTTGGAGTTTAAGAGCAAGGATTATGTAGAAAATATCGAGTCTATTCTGACTAAGCCAATAGAAGATGTAGATGGTGGAATGCTGGTATCTTTCGACTCAGACCTTCCAAAGTATAGTTATGCTGAGGTGGATGAGGATATGAATGTTATAAGAACCGCAGAGAAAGAGGTGATTTCTCACCATGCTTTATGTGGTGCTTATTTCTTTTCAAAAGCCCAGAGTTTCCTGAATGCTGCAGATGCAATGTTGGCTGATACTCACTTTTCAAAACCTGAGTTCTATGTATCTTTGCTCTTCAATACACTTTTGCAGAAAGGTGAGCATGTAAAGTTAGCTAAAATGGAGGAGTATTACTCATATGGCACTCCAGAAGAACTTAAACGATATATGTAAGATGGCACAGGTTAAATTGTTGATAACAGATTTCGATGGAACTCTAGTTGATACTTTTAAAGCAAACTTTTTGGCTTACCAAAAGGCTTTTGATAAATATGGGTTGGGGTTAACCGAACAACAATATCGTGAATGTTTTGGTTTCCGATTTGATGATTTTATGGATCACATGGGTATAAAGGATGATGAGACCAAACAATTTATCAGATTGGCTAAAGGTGAGTTTTATCCTTTATATTTTGATAAGTTGGTTGTTAACCATTCTCTCTTGAACTTGTTAAAGACATTCAAGCAATCTGGTGGTTTAACTGCAGTTGCCTCTACTGCTAGAAAAGAGAATTTGATGAATGCATTAAATTTTATCGATGCGGCAGATGCTTTCTCTTTGATACTGGCAGGAGAAGATGTAAAACATGGTAAGCCAAATCCTGAGATATATAATACGGTCTTGGAAAGACTGAACATCCTTCCAGCCGAAGCAATGGTATTTGAAGATTCATCAGTTGGCATAGAGGCTGCAAAACAATCGGGTATAAATTTTGTAATAGTAAATTCTTGTTTTTTTAGTTAGAAATGAATACATCCGTTAAGAATCGGGGGGGGCGAATCTCCTATATTGATGCATTGAAAGGCTTACTTATCATTTTAGTAATCATTGGACATTCTAATGTTAATCTGATAGTACCAAGGACGGTTCAGGCAATATATACGGTTCATATGCCATTATTCTTTGTACTTTCAGGGTTCTTTCTACATGGGAATGAATCGATTAAAAATCAATTGAAAAAAAGCTTTAAGAACTATATTGTGCCATATGTACTTACTTGTTTGGTTTGTCTTGTAACGATACTTGTAAAATGGTATTTGACACAAGATCTGAAATATGAAGGCATATGTGAGGAATACTTAAAAAGATTATTATTTGTTCAAATTGCCAGGACCTCCGATATTGGGCCAATATGGTTTCTAGTTGCACTATTTTGGGGGCAGAATATTTTGATTTTTTTAAGAGCAAAATTATCTAAGATTCAACTGTTTTGTTGCATTATAGTTTTGGCATTATGCCCGATGATACTATCTGATAAAGTATTTGTGCCGTTTTCTTTTTTTCAGGGATTAACGGCTCTTCCTTTTTTGTATGTTGGATTTATGTTAAAGACATATCGTGAATATATAGAGAGTATCGTTAAGGATAAAATTTGTCTAGTTCTGATAGGTGTGTTATGGGCTGTTTATGTATTGCTTGGTAATGTAATGAGAATTTCTTTTGTGGATTTCCCAAATGGATGTACTTCATATGTAGTAAGCCTATTTGCTTCATTAGTTGTCTTGTACTATTCAAAATATATAGATTTCACCTGGCTGCGTGCGATAGGTGGACATACTTTGTTGATTTTGTGTGTGCATACTTTAGTCCTTCCATATGTCTCCAAGATAGGTTCCTTACATACAGATGCGCTTTATACGTCATTGGAAATTATAGCTGATGTATTAATCTCGATAATAATTAGTTTTGTTATTGTAAAATTAAAAAAAGTTTTTGTTTATGGAAATACAAGTAAAAGGTCATAGTGGATGCCAGATAGATATTGTCAATGACGGCAACAATCTGTATATCTATAAGAGTACACATGACCCTAAATACATCAATCGCCTTTATTTGCAAGCTAAAAAACAGCAAGAGGCATGTAAAAGAGCTTATCAGCATATACGTATTCCTGAAATCTTTAAGATAGACAAAACAGATGAACATCTCATTATCAAGATGGAGTATGTGTATAGCAAGAACTATATCGATTATTTTGAGGATGCCGGGTTCGACAATATCAATTATTTCGTCAAAGCCTTGAAAATCTTCATGAATGCCGAAATAGAAGATTCTCCTCTTCAAAAGGTCAATACTCAGGTTGTTAAAAACAAATTCCTGGATGTTTGTAACAAATGTCATGTAAATGAATTCTTGAAAGGTGACAATGAGGTGGAGATTTTGCTGGAGAAATGCAGTAGGGTGTTTGAGCAGCTCCCAATTGAGATAGAAATCCCGATGGGGAAGTGCCATGGTGATTTGACATTCTCAAATATCCTCTTCAATGGTAACAATTATTATCTTATCGACTTTTTAGATTCTTTCATAGAGTCTCCTTTGCTCGACCTTGTAAAGATTCGTCAGGATTCTCAGTATGAATGGTCCCGATTGATGTATGAAGGAGATATTGACTTGGTAAGACTGAGCATCATATCTCAGAAGATAGACCATGAGATAGATTCTTACTATTCGCAGTATGTTTGGTATCGTGAATATTATCATGTTTTTCAACTGATGAACTTCTTGCGTATCTTGCAGTATGCCAAGGAGGAGAAAGTTACAAATTATCTTAAGAATGTAATCAATTCAATGTTATGAGTTTGAGTTTAATAGTGCCCATTGCGGCTGACCGTCCTGAATATGAGCATACGATGCCGTATGTTTTTAACTTTGCGGAAGATGGTGTTTTGTTTTGTATCAAGTCTATTCTAGGTTTGGATTTAAGAAAGTTCGAGCATATATATATTGTGATTTTGGACAAACTTGATCAGAAATATCATCTGTCAGAATTGCTAAATATGCAGTTCCGTAATTTAGGATTATCAGAAAAGGCGAAAGTCTTATCCTTGAAAGTTCCTACAAAATCACAGGCAGAAACAATATACGAGTGTGTGAAGCAAGAACAGATAGAAGGTGGTATCTTCGTAAAGGATGCAGATAGTTATTTTAGCTGTGATTTTACCGAGACCAATGGTATTGCCATTTATCCACTTGACAAATTGGATATGGTGAATCCTCACAACAAAAGTTATGTTGACTTGGATGATCAGTTCTATATTACCAACATTATTGAAAAGAAGATTATCAGTAGATATTTCAATGCCGGTGGCTATCTTTTCGAGAGTGCCAGCCTGTTCTGTTCATATTATGAGCGATTGAGTCATTTCGAAAAACTTTATATGTCTCATATCGTTTATGCTATGTTGCTTGACAATAAGTCTTTCAGACCTTTTGAGGTAGAGGATTATCAAGATTGGGGAAACAAGAGTATGTATTACTATTCATTGAAAAAGGTTTATGAGACAAATTAGGTTATTCTGACTATTTGCAAAAATCTAAAATAGCAGAATTACCAGGTAAGGTAATGGTTGTATATACTCAGTATGAAATCGGATTATCTGAACAGGTACAAGTCATTTCGTATGAATATACAGAAGAATGTATAGTAAAAGCTGGAACTGAATTTAAGCAATCTACAAGTTTGGGCTTTCAGATGGGGAAACTCGCGTCTTTAAAAGGTCAATTGGATGCAGTAGTTACAAGCCATATAGATAGTTCTATCTCTTCAACTTTGAAAACGAGTAAAAAAATCACTCAAACATATCGGCTTCAAGAAGGAGTAGAATCCGGAAAGCAAGCTGTAAAAAAAAATATATGAACGAATTCCTGTTTATTATAAGTTTGAGTTGCTTCTTAAAAAACAGTGTAGATTCTGTAATAATACAAGAATATTGCCAATAGAGGTTTACAAGCGTATACCAAAGGTCGCAACGCGAGTAACTATCTATTACACAGATAACACAAGGCAAACCATTGACACGGGGTTTGTATCTATAAATTAAATTGCTTTATGTCATTTCAATCAAATAACAACAAGCGAATAGCGAAGAATACTTTGCTTCTTTACTTCCGAATGCTCTTTATGATGGTGGTGTTGCAGTACACGAGTCGAGTTATATTGAATGTGTTGGGAGTGAAAGACTTTGGAATATATAAATAAGGAAAAAATAAATTCACTATGAAAGAATTCAAAGATATTAAAGTAGCAGTAGCCGGAACAGGCTATGTTGGTCTGAGTATAGCAACCCTGCTATCTCAGCATCATCATGTAACAGCAGTAGATGTAATCCCAGAAAAGGTGGAGAAACTCAACAATAAGGTTTCTCCAATCCAGGATGATTATATCGAAAAGTATTTGGCAGAAAAGCCATTGAACCTCGTGGCAACCCTTGACGGCAAGGAAGCCTATAAGGATGCAGACTTCGTGGTCATAGCAGCACCAACCAACTATGACCCAGTAAAGAACTACTTCGATACATCCCATGTAGAAGAAGTTATCGACCTGGTTTTGGAGGTGAATCCAGATGCAGTGATGGTCATTAAGAGTACCATCCCAGTAGGCTATACTCGTAGCCTATACTTGAAGTATGCCAAGAAGGGAGTGAAGAAGTTCAACCTTCTCTTCTCTCCTGAGTTCCTTCGTGAAAGCAAGGCCCTCTATGATAACCTTTACCCAAGCCGTATCATCGTAGGCTATCCAAAGATTATCGAGCGTCCAGAGTTTGCAGAAGAGAACGAGGCAATCAAGTCTGTAACCAATGTCGAGATGTTGAAGGAAGCAGCCAAGACTTTCGCCGCTTTGTTACAGGAAGGAGCCATCAAGGAGAACATCGATACCCTTTTTATGGGCATGAAGGAAGCTGAGGCTGTTAAACTCTTCGCCAATACCTATCTGGCATTACGAGTAAGCTACTTCAATGAGTTGGATACATACGCAGAGGTAAAGGGACTTGATACCAAGGCAATCATCGATGGTGTAGGTCTTGATCCACGAATCGGCACGCATTACAATAATCCAAGCTTCGGTTATGGTGGCTATTGCTTGCCAAAGGATACCAAGCAGCTCCTGGCAAACTATGCCGATGTTCCAGAGAACCTGATAGAGGCCATCGTAGAGAGCAACCGTACCCGTAAGGATTATATTGCTGATGCCGTACTCCAAAAGGCCGGTTATTATAATGAGAATAGTACTTTCGATGCTAGCAAGGAGCACAATTGTGTTATTGGTGTCTATCGCTTGACCATGAAATCAAACAGCGATAACTTCCGCCAATCTGCCATTCAGGGCATCATGAAACGTATCAAAGCAAAGGGTGCTGGGGTTATTATTTATGAGCCAACATTGGAAAAAGGAAGCACATTTTTCGGTAGCAAGGTTGTAAATGATATGGATGCATTCAAGAAGCAGAGCCAGGCCATTATTGCTAACCGTTACGATGCATGTTTAGATGATGTAAAGGAGAAGGTATATACTAGAGATATTTTTAGAAGAGATTAAGATTATGCTAAGTTATAATATAGATTTAACGGGTAAGACCATCTTGGTTACAGGTGCTGCTGGATTCATAGGCAGCAATTTGGTGAAGCGATTGTTTCACGATGTAGAGAATATCAAGGTTATTGGTATTGATAGCATTACCGATTATTATGATGTCAATATCAAGTATGAACGTTTGAAAGAAATAGAAGCAATTGGAGGTGATTGGACTTTTGTTCATGATTCAATTGCCAACAAGGAAGCTATTGAGAAAATCTTCTCAGAGAACAAGATTTCTGTAGTGGTGAACCTTGCAGCTCAGGCTGGAGTACGTTATAGTATTACCAATCCTGATGCTTATATTCAGAGTAACCTCATTGGTTTCTATAACATTCTTGAGGCTTGTCGTCATCACGAGGTAGAGCACTTGGTTTATGCTTCTTCATCATCTGTTTATGGATCTAACAAGAAGGTTCCATATTCTACAGATGATAAAGTGGATAATCCAGTAAGTCTATATGCAGCCACTAAGAAGAGTAATGAGTTGATGGCGCATGCTTATAGTAAACTCTATAATATTCCAAGCACAGGTTTGCGTTTCTTTACTGTATATGGGCCAGCGGGTCGTCCTGATATGGCATACTTTGGTTTTACCAACAAACTGGTGAAGGGTGATACCATTAAGATCTTCAATTATGGTAACTGTAAGCGTGATTTTACCTATGTTGATGACATCGTTGAGGGCATCGTCAGAGTGATGCAGCATGCGCCAGAGAAGCAGAATGGAGAGGATGGATTACCAATTCCTCCATATAAAGTATATAATATAGGTAACAGCCATCCAGAGAACTTGCTGGAGTTTGTAAGCATTTTGCAGGAAGAATTGATTCGGGCAGGTGTATTACCTGAGGATTATGATTTTGAGGCGCACAAGGAACTTGTGGCAATGCAGCCTGGCGATGTTCCTGTAACTTATGCCGATACTACTCCATTGGAAGAGGACTTCGGATATAAGCCTGCCACTCCATTAAGAGAGGGACTGAGAGTTTTTGCTGAGTGGTATAAGGTGTATTATAAGTTAGGAGATATTAAATAATAAATTTTCTGTTACTTATTGTCTTTTGCGGTAACTACTCAGCACCCCTATGGGCATGAGTAGTTACAAATCAAAATAATTAGAAAATGATGAATATATTCAAAAAAATACGTTCGTTTTGTATTAGGCATTTCTATAGTTTAGAACAACAAGCGCGGATAAGTGGTGTGAAGATGGGGAAAAATAACCAGATATTTGGAATATTTTGGAGTTCGGAGCCTTATTTGATCGAAGTTGGTAACGATTGTCAGATTACAGGTGGAGTGAAATTCTTTACTCATGGGGGGGCAAAGGTTGCTAGAATAATCGATTCTTCTTTTGATTGTTTTGGAAAGGTAAAAATTGGTAATAATGTATATATAGGAACTAATTCCATGATAATGCCTGGAGTAACTGTTGGTAATAATGTTTTAATCGCAGCTGGTAGTGTTGTAACACATTCCGTTCCTGACGATGTTGTTATTGGTGGTAATCCTGCTCATATAATTTGTTCGTTTGAAAATTATTATGAGAAGAATAAGCATTATAATATTGGTACCAAAGGATTATCTTCTGAAGCAAAAAAGCAAGTTTTGTTAAGGCTAGAAGACTTTAAGTTTATAAAAAAAAAATGTTAAATTTTAAATAAACCATGGGGAGTGATTCAAAAAACAAACGATTAGCAAAGAATACCATTTACTTGTATATTCGAATGCTATTTGCTGTTTGTATCAACCTTTACACTTCTAGATTGCTTCTGAAATATCTAGGAGTTGAAGATTATGGTGTTTATAATGTTGTTGGTGGTATTGTTGCACTTATGATGTTTGTCAATACAGCAATGAGTGGTGCAATATTATTAGAGGGATGGAATAAGGTATTTGCTAGTTTGATAATAAATACACTGTTCATTACTATGTCTGTTTTAGTTTTATATACAAATTCACTACTGTCCGGATAAAATCCGGAACATGTAGCCTAAGTTGTTGAAAATTAAT
>JAJWOH010000307.1:0-1410 GCA_021635485.1 Segatella copri
GGGAACAGCTTGCAACGCAAGGTGTCCCCAGATGGCAAGTCCACAAAAGGGTAGCTGGCGGCAGCCAGCGCAGGGGAAGCGTAGCGTCCCCTGTATGATTTGGAGCAGACCATGACTGCGGAAAATCACAGCCCTCCGGCGAGGAGCCTTCGGAGAACGCAATGCACCAACCTTTGGGTGGTGTATAATTGCGCCCTTAGTAAACTAAGGGGGTTCCGGCATCTCCCGTTCCAGCAGTTTTTTCAATAGTTCCTGCGTGTCCTGTCTGTGAAAAATGAGTTTCAACAACAGCATGACATCATCATCTGTCAGGCGTTCCGGCTCTTGCAGAAAACTTTCCAGCATACCGCCACGGGTACAGAGCCGGTGCGTCCGTTCCTTTCGGGTAAGCTGCTTCAACTGGTGCTGCAATGCCTTTTCATCATTGATGGCTTTCCGCAGTTTCTTTTCGCTTTTTTCCAACTCCCGATTGAGTTTTTCCAGCTTTGAGGTATCAGGCAAGGGCAGCGTCCTCCTTTCCCGGTATCAGCACATAAATCCTGTTTGGTTCTCCAACGCCCTGACGCACCCGCATGATAAGTCCGGCGGTTTCCAGTTCATTCAGAGAACGCTTGACCGTCATAGAGCTGCGGGACAGGACTGCGGCAATGGCTGTAACAGGGAAGCAGACAAACAGGATTCCGTTCTCGTCCTCCTGCCCTTTGGATAGCATAGCGTCCAACATCCGGCAGTACATGACCTTTGCGGTGCTGCTGACTGGAAATCCTGTCAACGCTCTGGGAAAGGGCATACAGGGCGGCAATGGTGTGTCTATCGTCATAAATTCAAAATTCATTCGGTGTGTTCCTCCTTTTTCTTTGCTCGTTTGGATAAATAACGGGGGCAGTCAATCACAACCGCCCGGAAGCTCTGCCTGCACCCATGCTGGCATTTCCGGCATAATTCGTTGTAAGTGACACGCCCCCGGTCATTGAGGTAAAAGGAAAGCTCATGCTTCCTCTTTTTGCTCATTCTCGGCATATTGCGCTTCCTCCCGTTTTAGTGTATGGTTTCGGGGCGATTTTCGGCAAAATTACGGCCATAGAGCCGCTTAAAATCTCCCGAAGTATCAGCGATAGGGTAGACTATCCCCCTATCAGATTGTCGTGTTTCGGTATCATTTCGGTGTCAGTTCGCCAGTTCTCCCCGGTGTCGTTCCTCCCCTGAATCTCACAGCGGCGTATCGCTCCCTTTGGTACGCTCGTTTTGGTCAGGGTTCCTCCATATCCCTGCCAAAAGTCATGGCGCTACATCGCCGGGGAAGCATATCCCACACAGGCTGGTCATTCGATTGGAATAATCCATCGATGAACTACCTGTATCATAGAACATTTTTGTGCCCTGTGCCGTATGTCCACAAAGTAGGAATTA
>JAJWOH010000308.1:0-1404 GCA_021635485.1 Segatella copri
ATCTTCTCATAGTACCTGTTATCGTCACCACGAAAGATAACAGAATCGTTGAGGGCAGACTTCTTAAGCTTGCCCTCTTTGACGAGTTTCAGCTTCTCTGTCTTTATTTGTTCAAGCAGTTTTTGGGCTGTACCTTCTTCGGCAATTTGTTGGACGAGTTTGCCTTGAATTGCTTCCTGCAATACGCTTTTCTTTAATTTATCATAGATGTTTAGATTGAGACAATTCAATTTATCTGCTTCTGACTCATATTTAGCAATTAGAGACAAAAGCAAATTGTATCTTTCAACCAATCTGCTTTGTTCTGATAAAGGAGGAACAGGCACAAGTACTGCTTTTAGATATTCAAACGGGGGAATATTCTTAATAGCAGAACCAGCTCCTTTCATTTGTGCCTCATTTAAAAGCATATAAGCAAAGTACATTTGCCAGTATTCTGCCATGCTCAAATCAAAAAGCGTAACCCTCATCAACGCTTGATTGATAATACCGACAGGAGCATCTAATGGCAGAAGATAGGTCTCACCGATTGTTCCTGCGCAGCTTACAATAATGTCATTTGGTTTGACAATAAAGCTTTGCATTGCTTCAAACTTTTCTTTGCTGATATAATAATCGCCAAGACGAAAGTCTTTTTGTATTGCATTCTTCTGCTCATAAACTTTGACACTTTGATTGCTTTTGGCTACAAACATAGATTTTGTTAAACTACTTCCAAAAGGTCCTTTTCTATACAGAGCCAAGTCATTGAGCCTACACCATTCCCACCCCTTAGGTATCTCAAACGGCACCTCCTCATCAATACACTTCACCTCTCCTGTGACGTGCATCTTCTCATAATAGGAATTATCCTCACCACGGTAAATAATAGATGCGTTCTTGTCACGCTTGATTTTCTTCTCCTTGATCAAGCGTTCTTTCTCCTGACGAATCTTTTCAAGTAATACGCTTGCAGGTTCATCATTAGGGTCTTGCGGTACAAGTTTGCCTTGTATCGCCCATTGTAATATGCTATTCTTTAATTGCTTTCCGTTCATTGTACTCTTTATACTGTTTAATTCACCACAAGTTGGTGACGAATTTGTGAGACGCTGTCTCACAAATCCTTTTAACCTATATTGTTTTCCTCAAACTCTGCAATCCATTCCTTTACCTTGGCTTGCAGCAAAGCCTTGTCTGGCAAATATAATTGATACGCAGAAGCATATACATGAGAGTCTTTCGGCAAAGTTAACTCTACAAGTGCATCGTTCTTACTCTCACAAAGCAAAATGCCGATGGTTGGTTTCTCGAAGTCTTGCTTCACAAAGCGGTCATAATAGTTGACATACATCTGCATCTGTCCAAGGTCTTGATGAGATATCTGGGTAGTCTTCAGGTCATATGTTGCGTAGTCAATTATGT
>JAJWOH010000019.1:0-116 GCA_021635485.1 Segatella copri
TCATTATGCGAGTTCATCCACTTCATTTCACGAGTTCATGTACTTCATTTCACGACTTCATCCACTTCATTGAGTTGACACATACGGCTGAGTTGGCAGAATGAGACGACTGCGAT
>JAJWOH010000019.1:216-2443 GCA_021635485.1 Segatella copri
GGCTGAAGGAGTCGAATGCATTAGCCGAATGAGACGGCTGCGGTGGCTAAAGGAGACGACTGCGATGGCTGAAGGAGTCGAATGCATTAGCCGAATGAGACGGCTGCGGTGGCTAAAGGAGTCGAATGCGATGGCTGAAGGAGACGACTGAGGAGGATTAATAAAACACTTAATGCTACTTTATTTTAGGACATCTCCCTAGTATTCTAATTAAAGTTTCACTCTAGTACTATAACTATTTTGCAATACATTACATTTCCAAACATCCGAACAATAATAATTAATCGAACCTTTATGGAATTATCTACAATAGTAGAAATTATTGAAGCATACTAGCCCTGCCGACGGCTTTCTTTTTGGCATTGCCATCTACAATAGTAGAAATTATTGAAGCATTCTAGCCTTTAAGAAAACATATTTTTAAGTATTATGGAATCTACAATAGTAGAAATTATTGAAGCATTCTAGCCTTTTGGGGGTCTCAGTTTTGGGGATACCCATCTACAATAGTAGAAATTATTGAAGCATTCTAGCCGCTGAAGGGGGTTAACGTCCGCTAGGCGAATCTACAATAGTAGAAATTATTGAAGCATTCTAGCCGGTACATGGGTTTCCCTCAAGACGGATTATCTACAATAGTAGAAATTATTGAAGCATTCTAGCCAAATGCAGCGTGCTCTGTTCCGTTTCCGGTATCTACAATAGTAGAAATTATTGAAGCATTCTAGCCGTCCCTGCTCCCCTTCGGTTGAAGTATTACTTATCTACAATAGTAGAAATTATTGAAGCATTCTAGCCTTGATGTAAGCGTTTGGAACGTACTCAAAATCTACAATAGTAGAAATTATTGAAGCATTCTAGCCTGCAAAGACATTAATTCGTTCCATTTCCAATCTACAATAGTAGAAATTATTGAAGCATTCTAGCCCACGGCGCTTGCAAAGCTCCACTACCTTATATCTACAATAGTAGAAATTATTGAAGCATTCTAGCCCTTCGGCAGTTTATAGTCGTTCTTTACGAAATCTACAATAGTAGAAATTATTGAAGCATTCTAGCCGCCCCCTTTGTTATCCACTTGGCATAGATATCTACAATAGTAGAAATTATTGAAGCATTCTAGCCTTCCGATGCACTGCATCAAGGGGCTATCACATCTACAATAGTAGAAATTATTGAAGCATTCTAGCCGAGCAAGGAATACAGCCGAGCCACCTTATCTACAATAGTAGAAATTATTGAAGCATTCTAGCCGCAGAAACAGCATGCGGTCGATTCATTCCAATCTACAATAGTAGAAATTATTGAAGCATTCTAGCCTGCTTACCCAGGTGAAGGGCGATATGCTGATCTACAATAGTAGAAATTATTGAAGCATTCTAGCCCAATAGGTATTGCAAGCATTGTTGTGTCCATCTACAATAGTAGAAATTATTGAAGCATTCTAGCCGGAAAAACGATAGACGGAGACCCCCTGAGATCTACAATAGTAGAAATTATTGAAGCATTCTAGCCGAAAGAGGGTCACACCATCGCTACATTCGATCTACAATAGTAGAAATTATTGAAGCATTCTAGCCCAAAACAAAAGGAGAAGAATTTATGACATCTACAATAGTAGAAATTATTGAAGCATTCTAGCCCCGAATACTCGTTGACTGTTGCCATCTCTCTATCTACAATAGTAGAAATTATTGAAGCATTCTAGCCAACCATGAGAACTAAACAAACCGCCAATATCTACAATAGTAGAAATTATTGAAGCATTCTAGCCCTCAATGCGCTAGCCACACAATACCTATATCTACAATAGTAGAAATTATTGAAGCATTCTAGCCGTTTCAAAGACTAAGAAGAAAGTGTTCTAATCTACAATAGTAGAAATTATTGAAGCATTCTAGCCAATATGATGATGGTAGCAATGCCTTGCAATCTACAATAGTAGAAATTATTGAAGCATTCTAGCCGTTTTTGCTTGAAAACGTCCGTTTTTGTCGATCTACAATAGTAGAAATTATTGAAGCATTCTAGCCATCTTATCATACTTGTTTCTTTTGACCATATCTACAATAGTAGAAATTATTGAAGCATTCTAGCCGGCAGACGTAAATGCAGCCCTTGCGAAATCTACAATAGTAGAAATTATTGAAGCATTCTAGCCAAAAGCGAGAAAAAACGTAATTTTTTGCCATCTACAATAGTAGAAATTATTGAAGCATTCTAGCCT
>JAJWOH010000019.1:2543-13478 GCA_021635485.1 Segatella copri
ATGTGTGCATATTATCTTTATCTACAATAGTAGAAATTATTGAAGCATTCTAGCCCCTCTTATTGTTTGCAAAGATACTAAAATCCCTTTAAACAAAAGCATTTTCAATCAAATATTTTAGAGAAAAATATCCCCCGTCACTCATAACACATTTAAATATTTCAAAGAACGACCTGTAAATAAAGAAGTTACAGACTTTATTACAAAAGCATAAAGACCAAGGTTTGCAAAGTCAAAAATAGACGATGGCTTGGTCCCTATGAATCGCATTACCATACTTGGTAAGCTTATCAGGATCTACATTAAAGAGGATTACACTATCATCTGCTGTGAAATGTTTGGCATAAGCCTCTATCTTCGCAACAAGATTGTCAACAATTCTCTTCGTATTACTAATCTCATAAACAGAATACTGAAGCCGAATGGCACCATTACTTTTCAGCATTTTAGAAAAGTTGGTACGCATCTTGTCATCCGATATGTCATAACTAACGATTATCATTTAAAACTCAAATATTGGATACTCTTTTACAGACTTACACCCCATAAAACAACGATAGTACTGCTGAACAAACTTAAATATGTCCATTTTACGAGCAATCAACTCATCATAAAACACCTTGTAATAGTCAGCACACTTCTCATACTTTAAATGATATTCTTGCTTTATAAGAGTGAAATCTTTCTCAGAAAACTGCTTGCGATTAAACGCCAACAATGCAGCATGGTCAATGATACATCTGAAAGGTTCCATCAAGTCACACACTAATGATTTGCGTTTGAACCATAATCGATGATATACACCAACATACAGGTCAAAACCAAACATACGAATGAAACTCTCCAGAAAGTTGAATAGAATTGAGTAACCGATATCCAATGTCACATTCAGCACATCGCTCTTCATCCTTGGATGTCTTCCTCTCCAGTTTTGATTCTGATAATATGCAGAAAAATAGGTCTTGGCAACCATACCTTCCAATCCCATCAATTGATTATATTCATCAATGTCTGGCAAAGTAACTAATGCAGCATCACATTGCTTAATGGCATCCACAGTATAGCAATCCTTCTTTCGAGTCTTTGATAATGCAGTTTTCTGATTCAACACCTTATTATATACAATGCATTTTGCAATGCTAAGATCTTCTGCACAGTATTCAAACTGCCTTTTTCGAAGCAGATAGTTTGCCTCGGCAGAGTTTGCCCAAAAGAAAACAGGACGAAGATTTGGCTTCATCACTACCAAAGCTACACCATACTTTTTGCATTTATCAATCAACGGAGTAGTAACTGTGATGTGACCGATAATGAAAAGAGCCAACAATTTTTGGAAGGGGAACTTAGTCAAGGTCTTTTTCTTATCACCTTCAATTTCCTCTAGCATCAGTTCTCCGCTATTTACTCGAAGACTCCGGTCGTGCTCTATGCAATTAACCACGAAAATGGTCCGCATCTCTATGTCTTTATGTGTAAACATTATCTGTATTCGTTTTATCGCAAAGATTGCAATAGATGCAATGAATGCACTTGTTTGGATTTACCTGTATCATAGTAGAAGCAGGATTATAACGTTTAAACTGCTCAATGAATCCTACCAGTTCCAGTTTTCCTAGTTCTCCAGGCAATTCAACTGGTATCATCTTATTCGTCGATATTTCATAGAAAGCAAGTTGTTCAACTGCATATCCCATTTCTTTCAAGCAGAAATATTGTCCCCAAAGTTGATAAATCTGGCCACGAAAAATGCGTTTGAGATTGTTCTTACGTTCTATCAATAAACGCTTGTCCTGTTTATAGACATCTATCTTGCCAGATATACCTAACTCATCACAATAGACAGGGAGCGACATAATATCACTCTTTCGAGTACTCCCTTTCTTTTCATCCACACCTTGGTGCGCCAGAGAACCTTTAGTCTGTGGAGCGGCTTTATATAAATCTCCGTCCGACTCCATATACACACTATGCAAATATATGGAGTACGGACAGAAGATAAAGTCATTCAACGTTGAAAGCGGAATGTAATCATCCATTTTTATATGGCTTTTGTTGTGCAAAATTGAGCCAAGCCTTATTGGATATATCAAACTTCACATTATCCAAATCCTCAGCATCTTTTATCTGCTCAACCAACATCAGTCCCTTGCGAGCGATGTTGTAAGCACCATTAGCATCCGCATTCTCAGGAAGTTGATCACCACAAGAACGGCTATCGTAGAATATTCCATTCTCATCGGCAACAGGAGACACTAAGTAATCTGTTTCGGTTCCTGTAATACTATTACGCATCTGCAAAGTCAACTTCAAAATGTGCAGCAAGCCAGTAAAGAACGCTTTGTCTGTTTGCATACTGATAGCATCCTTGAGATTACCATGAATGTCGATATAATAATGCTCCAATAAAGATTTCATCTCTGTTGTTAAGTCAACCTCCTGATTGTCCCACTGTGAGTTCTTTTCTTTATTTCTGAAAGTATCAATACGCATTCCTCTGGTGCATAAAGTCCACTTAGTCCTTGTACCTTCCGCTTTTTTACCAAACTTGTCATAGTCAAGATTAAACTCAAACCATTCCTTATCCTTATTATAACGGATAGCATCAAACTTAGAGAAGAAACTTTTTGCCTTTTCTACATTTAGATATCGAGTATCCAACAAGTTGACAAATCCTGTAACTGGGTCTATCTTAGATGTATTCCATGCAGGGATATAGAACAGGAATCCGCTCTGTTTTCCTAACTTTTGAGAACTATCAGACTTACAGGTAAGTTGGTATGCATTCAGCAAGCCTCCAGGAGTAGAAACATCAGTTTTTTTGTCTACCAAATAGTTAAGCTTATCTATCAACATTTTTTCAAACTTCTGATATACTTGCTTTTCTACCTTTTGACGACTACGCATAAATCCCTTGCTCAGATCTTCCAAAACAACAATGGCATGATATCTAACCATGAGCTGTGTAATCTTGTGGATAACCTGAGACAAATAGCCCTCTTTCAGCTCTTTGATATTTTCGATGGTCTGCCAACTTTGACGAGCTTTAAGTCGTTCTTCTTCACGAACATACAACAAATCGTGATAATTGGTATGATAGGTATTACCATTATACTCATTCACTATTTCATTAAGCGAGTACTGTTCCTTGATATTTCCCTGCAAATCTATAACAACCAGATAAAGCAAATGACGTTCACCACGATCTATACCAATAATATGCATATCATCTGCATGACGCAAATACGCCTTCACATCTTGATTGATATTCTCTGAGCCAACGCTCTTGAAATTCATTGTGATTGGCACATGGAACATAAATTTATCAACAGTGTAGCGACGATCTTTTATAAGATCATATTCGAACAAACTCTCCTTTTTATTATTGTCCTTATTCTTATTAAGAATAGGATGATTAGCAGGATGAGTTGGATGAGTATTTTCTATACTTTTCTTACGATAGAACATCTCTGCCTGTCCATTAAGCTTGTAAACAACATCTGCCAAATTGCGTTCGTCAAACAAAGCCTTCCAATAAAGAGTATGCATATTTGGAGTACCCTTGCTATACTCTGAGAAATCCTTATTGTAGATTTGGAACAGATACATCTTTCCCTCCTCAACTAGCTGGTTGACATACGAAACAGATACTCTTGCAAAAGACAACTTATACCCCTGCTGTTCTACTTCACGATAGAATCCACTAAGGTCTTCGTATGTAGAAGTATCTGAGAATTTAAATCCAAACTTGCTCCAGTCTTCATGCTTATCAATAGACTGCTTAAAGTAATCTATCAAATTATGGCAATCTTGAATATTGAAATTCTTTCCCTTTTTGTGAGTACCATTGTTATATTTCTCAACAAGTTCCTTACTTGGCTTAAAATCTTCCATTCTGGATTTAGCAAAGAACACTTTCGGAAGCATCTTATTAGCACCAGGCAATAACTTGTATACCATCTTCTCATAGCACTCCCCATCAGAAGGCATTGCTTTACCCAATAATTTCTTTGAGTCTTTGTTCATAATAGCAAGATAATACAAGCCATTACGACGTAAGATAATGGTAGCATAGTCTTTCTCCTTATTAGCATCCCAACCACCAAGCAATTGAGGATTCTCAAAGTTAAGTTTGATCTTCTTTTGAGAATATGGTTTACGAGTCATATAATTACGAATCATATTATACAGCGGTGTCACTGTATCAAGTTCTGCCCACAACGAAGCTAGTTCACCATAGAAACGTTCATCTTTATCACTTTCATCACCCTTGCCCAACAGAGGCTTCACGAAATGCTGCAAAGATTTTATTGCATCCAACAGTGCTTTAATTTTAGAAACATTAGCCTTGTCTTGTGCCAGATGATTTACTGTAGGATAATCAGAATGAAGTAATGCAGCAACTTCTGTATACGCATTTTGAACAAGCGCAAACAGATTCTCACGCTGCATTGTTGGAGTATTTACCGCTCCAAATGTTGCAAAATAGTTCTCTACAAAGTAGGCATTATTAGGATCTGCTTCGTTCAAACAATCATTTATATAACTGATACTAAAGCTATCTGCCTTTTTGAATATACCAGCAATTCTTTTTTCGTAATCTTCCTCAGACTCCTTATGCTTTCTTGCAGGAGCAACATGCTTTATATTCTGCATGATAGCATTCTGAATCACACCCCAATTTCCAAACATTTTCTGAGAAATATCAGTCAACTGCAAGTCATTACGGATAAATATCCCATCAAGAGAATAATCAGCCAAAGAACCAAGCAAAGATTTAAGCATCTTGTCACCCAAAACATTTTCAGCCAATCGCTCATAGCAATCCTTGATTGCATTCAAGACTTCCTGATCACTATTGAACTCTTCTGGCAACCAAGATATTGCATTTCTATCACTAAGAATCTGCTTAAACAAAGCCTTAAGCTTTGGTAACTTGTCATCTTTATGCTGCTGATTGTAGAGATTGATATACTCATTGATACCTTTAATCTTAACATCGTGCTCATCATCGGTTTTTCCTCCAATTATAGCATTATAGACATCAATCTGCTTTTGAGTAAGGAGCATATTATAATAGTCAAGCTGGAACATCTCCTGAATACTTTCTACATTTAAGTATTCAGAAAAATTAGAGTATAACTCATCCATGTTAGCTTGTATCTCTGTTCTAGCGATAGCTTTCTTGAAAGCCTCCATATTATCAATGAACTTTGGAAGGTTTTCATTGATTAGACGATAAGCAATACCAGTTGACTTCTCTTCTGCCGTATACATATTTTTACGATTATCAAAGAAGCCGACAAAATAAGTAGTAAAGCCCCAGAATTCTTTTACGATTTCTTTGGCCTCATCTTGTGACATTGAATCAAGTTGGGTTGATTCTGCGGTATTGATGAATTTAAATAAATCAGAATCAATTATCTTTGTCTTATCAGTTTTATCCTTATATGACTCAATGAGATTTTTGCCAAACAAATTAGCATAAGCCTTGTCCTCTGTCAACTTCTTCGCTATAATAGAACGAAGATTTTGCTGATTTTCCTCAAACGCTTTTTTTGCATCTTCGTTTTGTGACTTAGATACATAGTTATCATAATATTCTGTCAATGAATTATTATGACCTTCATTTTTCAAAGGCAAACATCCATCAGCCAACACTCTATCAATAAATACCTTGTGGTATTCATCAATCAATTTCTTCACCTTCACATAGCTTGCAGCTCTGTGTTCATCTTCATCCAGCAAACCACTTTTGACTATATTATCCAAAGTGGCACCAATAGGTTTCGCTTCAAAGCGCAAAGTCTTTGAAAGAGGATAAAGTCTTTTAAAATCTTCAAAATTCTTAGCCATATTATTTTAAATTATTTTTTTCATTTTCTCCAGCAAGTTCATCCTTGCCTTATCAGCAATCTCTTTCGCCTTCTGATAGCACCCATCAATTTCTTCATAGGTGTATGCATTCCGAGCCTCAGCGATGCTTTCGGTTGCTACCTCTTCGAACATATCGAAGACGATTTGTTCATTATTATTCTGCTTCATATCTAACACTATTAAGAATTCGTATTTCCTTGTTCGAGTATCACCCAAACACCGGTTTTATCACTTCCTTCGTGTCTTATGATGCCTGCTTTTTGCATTAACGCCAAATCTCTTTCTATAGTTCTTACTGTCACCGACAATGTTTCAGACATTTGCTTAGCTGTCACCATAGGATTTGACTTAATAACAGACACCATAATAGTCTGTCGCTCTGTTAGTTTCACATCGGATATTTCTATTGAATTTACACCGACATTTACACCGACATTTACACCGACATCCCCATCACGCTCTGCGATAACTTCATCTACCGTCTTTCGTTGAATTATCGCCATCACTCCACCTCCATTTTCTTCTATCGTTGGCAATGGTAAGCTGGCACGTTCAAACTCCTCGGCAATCTTCTTGAAACCACGTCCCCATGATTCCTTATATTCTATATTTTGACTTTCATTCTGCATATTCTATTCCTCCATACTTTTGATGATTGAGTTGACTCTCTTCTCCTTTCCCAATGTCTCAGGAAAGGCATAGTGGCCATTACCGATTTCTCGTGGATTAGGCTCTATATGCTCGGCATACCAAGCACGTTTATATTCCGTGGTAATGATGCCGTAATCTCTGGCGGCGATGATGGAAGCGGCGAGAGATTCGCCATATAGTTCCTTGATGTCTATCATCTCCTCCAGCGTTATCTTCTCACGCTTCTTGGAACCTAACTCTTCGATTATTGCCAACTTGGGAAGGAGGAAATAACTGGCAAAGAGATCACAACGCTTCTCAAGTCTCAGCGGACTGTCTTCCGGAAAGAGGAGAAGCAGATGAGCCAACTCATGTACTGCCGTAAAGCGAAGTTTCTCCACACTGCTCTTTTCCGGATTGAAATCGAGAATCATCAGCGGATGCTTCTTATCTGCCCAGGTGCTCATTCCGAAAACATACTCGGGAAGATTAGCTGCAAGTATCATGATACCTTTTCTTTCCAAGAGTCTCAGGATACTGGCGATGGGGCCATCACCACAATGCCACTTCTCACGAAGAAGGTCGGCAGCATGGATGGCATCTTCAAGGGTTGATACCTTGGTGCCTTTTACCGGATTCTTGAACCGGGTAGGGAAACCCGCTTCTTTCTCCTTGGCTAGATACTGCTCTGCCCAAAAAGAGAGTTTTGCTTCAAGGGCTTGCAACTCGTCTTCGGACAACTTGCCATTGGAGGTGGTGCGGAGCATAGGCATATCTATCTTGAGATTGGTTCCTTCGAAATATTCCTCGCTGATATTGAGGGCTTTGGCTATGGCTTGCAGGGCATCACGCTTAGGGCGCATGATGCCTTTTTCATATCGGGAGATGCTCTGCTTGGTGATGGCTCCGTTGGTCCGCTCTACTAGCTTATCCATACTGAGCCCCATCATCAGGCGCGCTTCCCGCAATCTTATTGAAAATGAGTCATTAGTCATAATTGTCAGTTCTTTAATTTGTTGACAAATATAAGAAAAAGAATTGAATCTGTCACCAAATAACAGATAGATTTAACATTAAAAAGCACTAAAAAGGGAGCAGAAGAAGGAGATCATCGTAAAAAACAGGTTTACACCTTATTATATAAAGGAATTCATAGAAAAAAATGGCGAGGATAATATTATTGAATATCAACGACTTAAGAGTTTCATTGTGCAAGTTGAGGCAATTTCATTATGCAAGTTGTGGCTATTTCATTGTGCAAGTTGAGGATTTTTCCATTGCCGTTTAGTAAAAAAAGACGGGTATTTTAAAGCTTTTGCCCTTACAGGGCGCAGGGGTATTACAAAAATAAAACCCAGGGCGATTGCCCTGGGCTATGAGCTTCTGCCCTTTCAGGGCGTAAGGCGACAGCAGACGGCATTACAACCCTGAGGGCAAGACAAATGTATTTTTAGTTGCTATAAGCACTCTCACCATGCTCGTAGATGTCGAGACCTTCCTCCTCTACTCGCTTGTCAACACGTACACCTACACTCTTATCTACTACCTTGAAGATAATATAGGTAACTACTACGCTGTAGATGATGCTTACCACGGTGGCTACCACCTGAACCCAAAGCTGATGCCAGTCGCCATAAAGGGCACCCTGCACGTCTTCGGCACCGGTTACATATCTTGTGGCGAAGACACCGGTGAGGATTGAACCTAGGATACCACCCATACCATGAACACCAAAGGCATCGAGGGCATCATCATACTTGAACTTCTCCTTTACTACCGCTACCATGAAGAAGCAGACGATGGTGGAAATGATACCGATGCAGAAAGCTCCGAAAATATCGGTACTGCCGGCTGCAGGAGTGATGGCTACCAGTCCGGCTACAGCACCGGTACATGCACCTACTGTGGTTGGCTTCTTGTTGACAATCCAGTCGATGAGCATCCAGGTTGTGGCTGCAGCAGCGGTGGCAATATGGGTTACGAGGAAGGCATTGGCAGCCAGACCATCAGCTGCCAATCCGCTACCGGCATTGAAACCGAACCATCCCAACCAGAGGAATGACATACCCATGAACACGAAGGTGATGTTGTGAGGTGTGATAGGATGACCCGCACGGTAATCATCACGCTTGCCTACACAGAGTGCCATGACCAGAGCGGCTACACCGGCATTGATATGAACCACGGTACCACCCGCAAAGTCGATGGCTCCCATCTCCTGAAGGAAACCGCCGCCCCATACCCAGTGGGCCATTGGAAGATAGGCGATGATAACCCAGAGGATGGTGAAAAGTACATAACCGCTGAACTTCACACGCTCGGCAAAAGCACCGAGAATCAAGGCTGGAGTAATCAGGGCGAACATGCACTGGAACATAGCAAAGGTGAGTTCCGGAATGCCCGTTGGCATGATGGCATCCAAGCCGATGCCGTGAAGAAAACATTTATCGAAACCACCGATGACGCAAGCCAGAGGATTGCCCGAATCGGCATATTCTGTAGAGAAAGCCCAGGAATATCCGAAGGCTACCCATATCAGACTGATTACTGCCACGATGAATACCGTCTGCATCAGGATGCTGAGGATATTCTTCTGGCGCACCAAACCACCATAAAAAAGTGCTATACCCGGGATTGACATCAAAAGCACCAAGATGGTTGCCATGATCATCCACGCTGTGTTACCCGTATCGAGTGTTGTCAATAATAAACTGCTCATATTTATATCTTATAGTTAAATTAGAATACTAAATAATATTTATAAAAGATAAGTAAGAATGCCTAATTCAACATTCAACACTTAACATTCAACATTTTAAATTATTCCTCTTTCTCAGCATTATACAATGCAATGTCGCCTCGTTCGCCGGTTCTGATTCTTACCGTATCGAGTACAGGAATCACGAAGATTCTGCCGTCTCCTACTTCACCGGTCTGTGCAGCGCCCTGGATGGCGGCGATGGTAGGCTCCACATTCTTGTCACGAACCACGATGTTCAGAAGCACACGTTCGATGCTGCTGGTATCGTACATCACACCACGGTAAATGCGAGCCTGGCGCATTTTTCCCTCTCCTCTTACATTATAATAAGAGAACCACTCGATGTCTGCTGCTAAAAGCGCCTTCTTGACATCCTCGAATCTAGACTTGCGGATAATTGCCTCAATCTTCTTCATAATCCTTTAATAATTAATAATGTGTTAATACTTCTATTGATTGTCTCTTTCTGAAAACGGACTTTCATTGGTTGTTATTCAAATCAAGCCATTCTTTTACATTATGTTCGTTTTTGGCTGCAAAATTAACACATTCTGTCAGTATTTTGAAGAAATAATAAACATTTCGTTTTTACTTTTCGACTGACATTTTAAATTTATCCAGGCTTATCCTATTCTCCTTACAATTTGTAAGGCAGAAGACGTTTTTATGATACAAATTGTAAGATAGCGAAAAATAATCGAGATTTCTGTATATATTTTCTTGCATATTTCAGCAAAACGTCGTACCTTTGCAACCGAAATCAAACAAATAGTCATCGAAATATTCGAAAGACTAGCAAAAAGTCAAATCTCAAAAGAGACGAGACATGAGAGATAAAAGAAGAGTATTCAAACATAAAGAACAACGCAGATGAAAGAAACAGTTCATTTCACAAAGATGCAGGGAGCGGGTAACGATTATATATATGTAGATACCCAACAATACGATATCCCTGACCCAGAGAAGGCGGCTATTGCCTGGAGTGCTTATCACACAGGTATAGGAAGCGACGGACTGGTTCTCATCGGAAAGCCGCAAGACAGCAGAAGAGCAGATTATTCGATGCGTATCTTCAACGCCGATGGTTCAGAAGCGATGATGTGCGGCAATGCAAGCCGATGCATCGGTAAGTATCTTTACGAAAAAGGATTGACCCAAAAGGACACCATCCGACTGGAAACGCTTTCGGGTATCAAGATATTGAAACTTCATCTTCAGGATAATAAGAAAGTTGTGGAATCGGTAACAGTAGACATGCTGAAACCCAAACTTGAAAATCCCGAGCAATTCATAGGTCCTTCGGTGCTCGAAGCTGACGGCAGAAAATTTGAAGGAACCTATGTTTGCATGGGTAATCCGCATTTCGTTACCTTCGTGGATGACATCGACACCATCGACATCGCCCACTATGGTAAAATCCTGGAAAGAGACAAGGCATTTCCCCAGAGATGCAACATAGAATTTGCACAAGTAACTGACACAGACGCCATAAGGACACGAGTTTGGGAAAGGGGAAGCGGCATCACAATGGCTTGCGGAACAGGAGCCTGTGCCACAGCCGTAGCCGCAGCCCTTACCAAGCGCGCTGGCAGAAAGAGCAGTATCGTGATGGATGGCGGAACGCTGGAAATAGAATATAGCGAGGCTGATGATCATGTTTACATGACGGG
>JAJWOH010000019.1:13578-39596 GCA_021635485.1 Segatella copri
GCGGAACGCTGGAAATAGAATATAGCGAGGCTGATGATCATGTTTACATGACGGGGCCTGCAGCCTTCTCATTCGAAGGAGAAATCCAGTTGGAGTGTTGAATGTTAAATGTTAAATTTAGCTGCACCCACAAAGTCAACACTCAACACTCAACATTAAAAATAGACGCAAACTTAAATAACAAATGGTCGATAATGACCGTAAATAAAAGGAGAAACAAAATATGGCATTAGTTAATGAACATTTCCTGAAGTTGGCCAACAACTACTTGTTTGCCGACATCGCAAAGAAGGTGAACGCCTACAAGATTGCACATCCAAAGCAGCGTGTAATCAGTCTGGGCATCGGTGACGTAACCCAGCCTCTCTGCCCTGCCGTCATCAAGGCGATGCACAAGGCTGTAGACGAGATGGCTGAGCAGGCTTCTTTCAGAGGCTATGGTCCGGAGCGAGGCTACGACTTCCTCCGCGAGGCTATCATCAAGAACGACTTCCTGCCACGTGGCATTCATCTTGACGCCAACGAGGTATTCGTAAACGATGGAGCCAAGAGCGATACAGGAAATATCCAGGAGATTTTGAGATGGGATAACAACATCGGCGTTACCGACCCGATTTATCCGGTTTATATAGACTCTAACGTGATGATAGGTAGAGCGGGAGTCTTCGAGAACGGCAAGTGGAGCAATGTAACCTACATGCCTTGTGATGAGAGCGACGACTTCATCCCTCAGATTCCAGACCACCGTGTGGACATGATTTATCTCTGTTATCCAAACAACCCTACGGGTACGGTCATCTCGAAAGAAGAACTCAGAAAATGGGTAAACTACGCTATCAAGAACGAGAGCATCATCCTCTATGATGCTGCCTACGAGGCATACATCACCGACCCGGAAATTCCTCATTCTATCTACGAGATTCGTGGAGCCAGAAAGGTAGCGATAGAATTTCACAGTTATTCGAAGACTGCAGGATTCACCGGTGTACGTTGTGGATACACCATCGTTCCTAAGGAGTTGAAGGCAAAGACATTGACCGGTGAGGAAGTGGCACTGAACCCAATCTGGGACCGCCGCCAGTGCACCAAGTTTAATGGTACAAGCTATATCAGCCAGCGTGCTGCCGAAGCCATCTACACCCCTGAGGGTAAGGAACAGGTGAAGGCAACCATCAATTACTATATGGAGAATGCCCACTTTATGAGAGCCGAACTCCAGAAACTCGGCTTGAGAGTATATGGCGGTGAGAATGCACCTTATCTCTGGGTGAAGACGCCAAACAACACGCCTAGCTGGAAATTCTTCGAAGAGATGCTTTATGGTGCCAGCGTAGTCTGCACCCCTGGTGTCGGCTTCGGTCCATCAGGCGAAGGCTACATCCGACTCACCGCCTTCGGCGAGCATGAGGACTGCAAGGAAGCCATGGAGAGAATAGCCAAATGGTTAGGAAAATAATTCAACACTTAACATTGAACATTTAACATAAAAATTATATAAGGTATGAGCAACTTAAGATTTGAAGCTGTTTCAGAGGCTTCCAAGAGAAAGCCTGTTGAGGTAACCGCTCCTAGCGAGCGACCAAGTGAATTCTTCGGTAAGAAGGTATTCAACCGACAGAAGATGTACAAGTATCTCCCTGCAGATGTCTATGAGAAACTGGTAGACGTCATCGACAACGGAGCACGTCTCGACCGTAACATCGCCAACGCCGTAGCCAAAGGCATCAAGCAGTGGGCTGACGAGAATGGCGTAACCCACTACACTCACTGGTTCCAGCCATTGACAGAAGGTACTGCAGAAAAGCACGATGCCTTCATCGAGCATGATGGCAAGGGTGGTATGATCGAGGAATTTTCAGGCAAGTTGCTCGTTCAGCAGGAGCCTGATGCATCATCTTTCCCATCTGGCGGTATCCGCTCAACCTTCGAGGCCCGCGGTTATTCTGCATGGGATCCAACATCTCCTGTATTCATCATCGACGATACACTCTGTATCCCTACTGTCTTCATCTCTTATACAGGTGAGGCTCTCGACTATAAAGCTCCATTGCTCCGTTCATTGCACGCTGTAAACGTAGCAGCTACAGAGGTTTGCCACTACTTCAACCCTGATGTCAAGAAAGTTATTTCCAATCTCGGTTGGGAGCAGGAGTACTTCCTGGTAGACGAAAGCTTGTATGCAGCACGTCCTGACCTGATGTTGACAGGCCGCACCCTGATGGGTCATGATTCTGCAAAGAACCAGCAGATGGACGACCACTACTTCGGCGCCATCCCAGAGCGTGTTCAGGCATTCATGAAGGATTTGGAAATCCAGGCTCTTGAACTCGGTATTCCTTGCAAGACCCGTCACAACGAGGTAGCACCAAACCAGTTTGAGTTGGCACCTATCTTTGAGGAGACCAACCTTGCCGTTGACCACAACATGCTCCTGATGAGCTTGATGAAGAAGGTGGCTCGCCATCACGGTTTCCGCGTACTTCTCCATGAGAAGCCATTCGCAGGCATCAACGGTTCCGGTAAGCACAACAACTGGAGTCTCGCTACAGATACAGGCATCCTGCTCCATGGTCCAGGCAAGACACCAGAGGATAACCTCCGTTTCGTAGTCTTCATCACAGAGACCTTGATGGGTGTATACAAGCACAACGGTTTGCTCAAGGCTTCTATCATGAGCGCTACCAATGCACATCGTCTGGGCGCCAACGAGGCACCTCCAGCAATCATTTCTTCATTCCTCGGCAAGCAGTTGACCGACCTTCTCGAGCATATCGAGAAAGCCGACAAGAAGGATCTCTTCACGATGGCTGGCAAGCAGGGCATGAAGTTGGATATCCCTGAGATTCCAGAGCTGATGATTGATAACACCGACCGTAACCGTACTTCTCCATTCGCCTTCACCGGTAACCGATTCGAGTTCCGTGCCGTAGGTTCTGAGGCTAACTGTGCATCAGCAATGATTGTATTGAACACAGCTGTAGCCGAGGCTTTGACCGACTTCAAGAAGCGTGTGGATGAGTTGATTGCCAAGGGTGAGGACAAGACATCTGCCATCATCGATATCGTTCGTCAGGATTTGAAGACCTGCAAGCCAATCCGTTTCGACGGCAATGGTTACTCAGATGAGTGGGTAGAGGAAGCAGCTAAGCGTGGTCTGGACTGCGAGAAGAGCTGTCCAAAGATCTTCGAACGTTATCTCGACCCTGCATCTATCAAGATGTTCGAGGATATGGGTGTCATGAAGAAGAACGAGTTGGAAGCCCGTAACGAGGTGAAATGGGAGACCTACACCAAGAAGATTCAGATTGAGGCTCGTGTAATGGGCGACCTGAGCATGAACCACATCATCCCTGTGGCTACTCACTATCAGAGTCAGTTGGCTAAGAATGTGGAGAACATGATTGACATCTTCGGTGACGAGGAAGGCAAGAAGTTGACTGCCCGCAACATCAATATCATCAAGAAGATTGCCGAGCGCACTCAGATCATCGAGACAGGTGTTGAGGAGTTGGTTAATGCCCGCAAGGTGGCCAACAAGATTGAGAATGAGCACGATAAGGCGATAGCTTATCATGACACGGTAGCTCCAAAGATGGAGGAAATCCGTTATCAGATTGATAAGTTGGAGTTGACTGTAGCCGATGAACTCTGGACATTGCCTAAGTATCGTGAACTCCTGTTCATCCGCTAATCAGCAATGTCTTCAAAATAGATAAGACATATTTCAGACAGATAAAAAAACAAAGCTCTAACAAGAGCTACTCTTCATCAGATATAACAATTGAACGATCAATCTATTTCTTTTATTGGTTGTTTAAGTTTGCGCGGAGTGTGGTTGTGAAATCACGCTCCGCTTTTTTATATACGCAGAAAAAAACTGTAATAAGCTTCATTGCCCGATGAAGCCTACTTCAACTATCAATGAAGCCTGTTTCGATGACTAACGAAGCAGACTTCATAAAACTTATGTAATTCTATTCATTGATACAAGCCGCACAAATAAACTCGCTTAAACTAAATGCTATATCTTTATGAGCATACGTACCTCCATAACGCCCAGACTTTGCAATCAAACCAATTGCATTGGTGGTATCTATCCATTTTTTAGGAGAAAGAGTAAAAGCATTAAGACCTGCCTCTTTTTTTAACCCCTCGAATTCGAGGGGTTTAAAAGAAGGATTATATAAACTTTCTCAAAATCGTTAAATCACAGTAGCTAAGTCGATATTCAAAAACATCATTTCAAATATTTTCTATCATCACCATCATCCTCCAATACACGCATTTGCTGGATTGCTATTTGATTAAGCTTAACCAAACGTTCACCTTGTGGCATCCCTTGATCAATAAATACCGCATTGAGATTCTCCATATTGGAAAGACAAATCAACTCGTTGACAGTTGCGTAATCACGTATATTACCCTTCTTTTCGGGGTTCAAATCTCGCCACTGCTTCGCAGTCATACCAAACATTGCCACATTCAGAACATCAGCCTCATTTGCATAAATCAGAGAAGCTTGCGCAGGCGTAATTTCAGTAGGAATCAAGTTATGCTTTATCGCATCAGTATGAATGCGATAGTTGATTTTAGAAAGTTCACGCTTAGCAGACCAACCCAATTGAGCTTGTTCCTCCGCTTTTAAGCGTTGGAACTCCTTGACCATATAGATTTTAAACTCAGGACTTATCCACATCGCAAACTCAAATGCAATATCTTTATGAGCATAAGTTCCACCATATCGACCAGCTTTAGATTGAAGAGATATTGCATTAGTACGCTGTACAAAATCCTTAACACTTATTTTAAAGCGATTCAATCCCGCTTGATTTCTAATTATGGCGAATTCGCCATAATTAAAATTCGGATTGTATATCTTCTCCCAAATTCCAATATATTCCAATGTATTTCTATTACGTAACCAATCTGTTACAAAAAACTCACCATCTTTTGCTTTCATCATATCTGTTAGACAGATATAGTCCTCACCATTTAGGTTCAAAACAGAAACTTCTGTTGTATTTACAATAATTTTTGCCATATTTTGTCAATATTTGGTTTGTGCTTGCAAAATTAATAAAAAAGCTCAAACTTACAACACTTTTGCAACAAATTTACAACAGAAAGCAGCAAAATAAACCAAGTTCACCATTCTCATCCACGTATGGAAAAGGAATATGATGTGGTCGATAGCAGCAGGCGCCCTCTGCTATATGCTGCTCATCAGAATCTGACTACACACATTTCTCCATCAACACAAAGGTGATGAATCCCAGGAGAAGGGCGTAGGTGGCTTGCTTCTGAAAGCCATGGGCATGGGTTTCGGGAATCATCTCATCGCTCGTTACATAGAGCATGGCGCCACCGGCAAAACCCAGCATCACGGGGAGGAAGGTGGAAGAGGCTGAGCCCAAACCGAAACCCAACAGAATACCTACCACTTCGAGCAAAGCGATGAAAATGGAAATAAAAAAGGTGCGGACTGCTGTAACACCAGCCATCATCAAGGGAGCAATAATCACCATACCCTCAGGGATGTTCTGCAGGGCGATAC
The DNA here is from genome assembly GCA_021635485.1 of Segatella copri. GTDB lineage: Bacteria > Bacteroidota > Bacteroidia > Bacteroidales > Bacteroidaceae > Prevotella > Prevotella copri_P. The sequence continues at coordinate 19,133 of JAJWOH010000019.1, forward strand.
CGAAAGAAACGCCCCACTCCGTTGCTCCCTCTGCCGAACAGACACTCACTCCAGCCGCCATGCCTTCGGGCAGTTTATGTAGGGCTATCGCCATCACGAAAAGCATCACATGACTGAGCCTGGCATTGTTGCGATGCTCCTCGGGGTCTAGTCCCGTGATATGATGAAGATGGGGAGTTACCAGATCTAGCACATTCAGAAACAAGGCTCCTGCCATTACGCCGATTACTACCAGCCACCAAAGACTGGTCTGTTCGAAGGCTGGCACTATCAGTCCCAACGTGGAAGCTGCCAGCATGATTCCGGCACAATATCCCAATACGGCGTCGTTCCATTTATGGGGCAACTCCTTGACGAAGAATCCCAAAATGGCACCTATAATCGTGGCACCGCAAAGTCCGGCAGCACTAATCAATACGTTTGTCATAATCAATAAAATATATCGAAGTTATCCAGTTAAACACATGAAGATGCAGATACATCATAGAAGAAAAAAAGCATGGACAACCCTCACAGTCATCCATGCCCATCTATTTCGTATCTGATCTATTCAGTTATTACTAATTATGTTTTGTTATGGTGAAATTGGCGTTTTCCAATTTCATATCATCATTCCTATTTCAACTTCTTATAACCATAAGCTGCGTTATTGCCCAACTGCTCTTCGATGCGGATAAGCTGGTTGTACTTAGCCATACGGTCGGTACGGCTCATAGAGCCCGTCTTAATCTGACCAGAGTTAGTTGCTACGGCAATATCAGCAATTGTTGTATCCTCGGTTTCACCAGAGCGATGGGAAGTAACGGTGGTGTAACCATGGCGATGAGCCATCTCGATAGCATCCAGTGTCTCTGTAAGAGAACCAATCTGGTTTACCTTGATGAGGATAGAGTTGGCTGCGCCCATCTTGATACCCTTCTCCAGGAACTTCACGTTGGTAACAAAGAGGTCGTCACCTACCAACTGGCAACGATCGCCGATGGCAGCAGTCAACTTTACCCAGTTGTCCCAATCGTTCTCGTCAAGGCCATCCTCGATTGAATCGATAGGATATTTGGTAATCAGTTCTTCCAGGAACTTGATCTGCTCAGCAGCAGTCAGTTTTTTACCATTAGGATCCTTCTTCTTACCATCCTTCAACTGGCGATAATCGTAGAACCACTCACCATTTTCCTGAACGGCAAACTCGCTGGCAGCACAGTCCATGGCTATTTTCACATCCTTTCCTGGCTCATAACCGGCATCCTTGATAGCCTGGCAGATGCTGTCGAGCGCATCCTCAATACCATCGAGTGCGGGAGCAAAACCGCCCTCATCACCTACGGCAGTAGAAAGACCGCGGCTCTTCAGGAGCTTAGCCAAGGCATGGAACACCTCAGCACCCATACGGATAGCCTCCTTCTCGGAAGGAGCACCCACAGGACGGATCATGAATTCCTGGAAGGCGATAGGTGCATCAGAGTGAGCACCACCATTGATGATGTTCATCATAGGAACAGGAAGGGTATAAGTATTGCAACCGCCGATGTAGCGATACAATGGGATGTGGAGATACTCAGCAGCAGCATGAGCCACAGCCAAAGAAACACCGAGGATGGCATTGGCACCCAGATTAGACTTGGTCTTGGTACCGTCGAGTTCCAACATCTTATAATCGATGGCACGCTGCTCCAAGGCAGAAAAACCTACCAAAGCAGGCGCAATCACCTGATTCACATTCTCCACGGCCTTCAAGACGCCCTTGCCGCCATAGCGGTTCTTGTCGCCATCACGAAGTTCCAAAGCCTCGTTCTCGCCAGTTGATGCACCAGAAGGAACCGATGCACGACCTACGACACCTGACTTCAATGAAACTTCAACCTCTACTGTAGGATTGCCACGAGAATCCAAGATTTCTCTTGCATGAACATTTTCAATAATCATAATACTATAATACTTTTAATTAAATAAAACATTTTTTCCGAGTGCAAATTTAGGTATTATCTGACAAATCTCCAAATTTCGGGCATCATCAAAAGTTGGTATCGCCCGAAAATACCTACATATAGGTAAGGAGAGGCATGGAAATTTGAGATGCTACCAAATTGTCATTTTATTTTAATTTTATCAATCAGTCCTTCGAAATCCTCCTTTTGCATAGCACCCATCTGCACAGATGGTTTGCCTTTCACTGGGATGAAGAGGAAGGTAGGGATGCTGCTGATACCGAAAACAGAAGCAAGTTCGGACTCCTGGTCGATATCCACCTTATAGAAATCTATCTTGCCGGCATATTTCTCGGCGAGAGATTCCACTACGGGAGCCATCATCTTACAAGGACCACACCAGGTGGTGTAGAAATCGATGACGGCAGGACGGGAACCAGCGAATACCCACTCATCCGGATGAGCCTCGTAATCCATAATCTTTTTTCTGAAATCAGATGTGGTGAGATATTGCACCTTGGCAGTTTCATTCTTCTCAGTTTTCCCTACAGCCGTTTGAGGAGAAACAGCAGGTGCTTTCCTGTTCTGAGAACAAGAAACAAGAAATGGTAGAAATAAAACAGCTGCTAATATGATTTTCTTCATAGTTTTTCGTTGTTTTAATTTGAGAGGGTATGCCATTAGGCTATAACCCACCCTCTTATTACAATTAATCATTACTCACTAATCACTACTCCTAATCCTTCAAAGAATAAGTAACGGTAGTTACAACCCTTACCTTTTTAATATATGGGGTATTGGAATCGCGGTCTTCGATAGAGAACTGACCCTGGTCGGCATTCATAATCTTGTCTATCTTACTCTTGCTGTTCTCAGCAAACTGGGTAGCAGTCTGCTCAGCATTCTCTATCGCCTCCTGCATCATTTTAGGTTTCATCTGCCGGAAGGCAACATACTCATACTTCACCGGATTCTCGTAACCACCATCCACAATGGCAACCCCCTTCTGAAGCAAATCACCCTGACGGGCAATGATACTGCGGACCAGTTTCACATTCTTCGATGTAACCGTGATGATGGAAGTAATGTTATAACGATAGCCCTGTCGGTTTTCGCCATATCGTTCAGCATTGAGGTCGATGACCACAGGCGCATTCACATTGATTTCATTAGTCTTTACACCATTCTCCACCAGGAAGTTTCTGATGGTTCTTGTGGTGGCATTGATTTTCTGATAGAGTTCAGGCAAGTCATTGCCTATTTCCTTGGAAACGATAGGCCACGTCACCTTATCAGCCTCCACCTCCTTTTCGGCAAGGCCTTTCACTACAACCTTTCGGTCATTACTAATCACACTTTCAAGTCCCGACTTGATACAAAATCCAAGCACGATAATGCCGATGGTTAAAATCACGGCTTGCTTAATACCAGAATTGATGTTCATAATTAGTCCTCCATTATTAAGTTGTTAAAATTGAGTTTCCATTTAATCTCAGATTGAGTTGCAATTTGAGTTTTCAAAGATACAACAAAAATATAGAAAAGCGACACTTTATAATGATAAAATATGCTAAAACAGCCCATATCAACCCATAAGCACCATTTTTTCTGCCCGTTTTTTTGCATATATAACAAAAAAGGCTTAACTTTGCACTAAAACATTTCTAACCAAACAAGAAAATGGATTACAACATGATTGGGACCGCATGGTCGTTACTGCCTCCTATCGTCGCCATCGCTCTGGCACTGAAGACGAAGGAGGTCTATTCTTCTCTTTTTATCGGTATCATACTGGGTGCCGTTCAATATTGCATTTCGATGGGAACAGGTTTCGACGGATTCCTCGTTCACCTGACAAATCACACTGTAGGTGAAGGCGATGATGCCAAGGCTTACGGCTTGATACATTGCCTCTCCGACCCATGGAACGTGGGCATTCTGGTATTCCTGGTGGTGTTGGGCAGCATCGTTTCACTGATGAACAAGGCGGGAGGTTCGGCTGCTTTCGGCCGTTGGGCTTCCAAGCACGTACACTCGAAGATTGGCGTACAGATTGCCACCATTCTGCTCGGCATTCTGATATTTATCGATGATTATTTCAACTGCCTTACGGTGGGTTCGGTGATGCGCCCTATCGCAGTGCGCAATGGTGTTACCAAGGAGAAGCTGGCTTATCTCATCGATTCTACAGCCGCTCCGGTCTGCATCATCTCCCCTATCTCGAGTTGGGCAGCTGCGGTATCGGGCTTCGTATCGGGCGGAGAGAACGGACTGGCGCTTTTCTGCAAGGCGATACCTTTTAATTTCTACGCATTCTTTACCATCCTCTTTATGTTTGGCATCGTAATCTTGGGCTTCGACTTCAAGGCGATGAGCAAGTATGATGCGAGACTGAAGGAATGGTACGAACGAACCAATGGCGGGAAACTCGATGAGGTGAGCGATACCAAACTGCAGATTGTTGAGCATGGTGTGGGAGCCAAACAGAAAGAGGATTCCAAGAACAAGGGAACCGTGAGCGACCTGGTGATTCCAATCATCATGCTGATTATCTTCTGCATGGCGGGCATGGTATATTCGGGAGGATTCTTCGATGCCGATAATGCCAACTATCTCAACTTTGTAGATTCCTTTGCTGCGAGCAATGCTTCTGTGGGTCTGGTAATCGGTTCATTGGCAGCCCTGATTCTTACCATCATGATGTTTACCATTCGCAAGACCTTGCCTTTCGATGAGGCGATGAGTAGTCTCATCAAGGGTTTTGAGGCGATGGTACCAGCCATTCTGATTCTTACTTTGGCATGGACGCTGAAGAGTATGACCGACTCGCTGGGTGCGGCAGAATATGTATCATCGGTTGTAGCGAGCAGTGCCTCAGAACTTCAGATGCTTCTTCCGGGCATCATCTTCCTGGTAGCAGGCTTCCTAGCTTTTGCTACGGGTACATCCTGGGGAACCTTCGGTATTCTGATTCCTATCTGCATCGCCGTATTCCCTGGTGCTGATCCTTTGCGCATCATCTCTATCTCGGCATGTATGGCTGGAGCGGTATGTGGCGACCATATCTCTCCTATCAGCGATACCACCATCATGGCGAGTGCAGGAGCGGAATGCAAGCATGTACATCATGTATCATCACAGTTGCCTTACGCCCTGACTGTGGCCTGTGTGAGTTTCTTCACCTTCATTGTGGCGGGATTCACTCATACGCTGGGTATGGTAACGAGTGCCATTATCTCGTGGATATTCGGTGTTGCCATGCTTGGTTTTGCTTTATTTTATTTAAATAAGCGCCAAAAAGTTAAATAGTTCTTAATTTATTTGTATATTTGAAATATTTTCAATATCTTTGCATAAGAATTTAATAAAGAACATATTAATAACTTAATACAGAATACATTATGAAGGAATTAAAAGGAACAAAGACAGAGAAGAACCTCCAGGAGGCTTTCGCTGGTGAGTCACAGGCTCGTAACAAATATACCTATTTTGCAAGCAAGGCAAAGAAGGACGGTTTTGTACAGATAGCCAACATCTTTGAGGAGACAGCTGCTAACGAGAAGGAGCACGCTAAGTTGTGGTTCAAGTATCTGGAGGGCGGTGCTATCCAGGATACAGAGAAGAACCTGGAAGCTGCTGCCAATGGTGAGCACGATGAGTGGACCGATATGTATCCACGCATGGCAAAAGAGGCTCGCGAAGAAGGTTTCGAGGAGATTGCAGCTAAGTTTGAGATGGTTGCTGAAATCGAGAAGCATCATGAGGAGCGTTATCGCAAGCTCTTGAAGAACGTACAGGACAAGCTCGTCTTCTCTCGCGATGGCGATTGCATCTGGCAGTGCTCTAACTGCGGACATATCGTAGTTGGCAAGAAGGCTCCTGAGGTTTGCCCAGTCTGCAACCACCCACAGAGCTACTTCCAGATTGAAGCACAGAATTACTAATTCTTGATTGAGACAAAATATCTAACAGAACATATATAAATAAGAGAGGGTGTGTCATGGCCTTATGACACACCCTCTTTTTTATGATTTAGCTTGAACCATTTCCAACATGATTTCTATCAATCTTGGAACACCATACTGTTCTATCTCGTCCTCTTTCACCCAGATATAATCATCGGGGAGCAGGGGGCGGGTTTCTGTTTCCTGCAGATAGAAGTCGGCAAGGAGGATGCGATGGGTAAGTACATGCTTCACATCCTTAGCCAGGAGAAGAGGATTATGGACAAAGGCAGGCAGTTGCGGAGCATCTGATGCGTTATATGGTTCCCACAATCCTTGCCAGATATCACCCTCGCCGCGACGGTGGATAGCCACATCGCCTTTACACCTTATATATATATAGGAGAGATGGCGCGTTTTCACCTTCAGTGTCTTGTTCTTCACCGGCAACTCCTCTACCCTTCCAGTCCTCAACGCCTCACAGGTTTCGGCAAGCGGACAGACAAGACATTTTGGAGATTGGGGAGTGCACTGGATAGCTCCGAAATCCATCATACCCTGGTTATAGGCAGCAACAGGCGATAATGCAGTATCAGAAAGTTGCTGAGCAGACGAAGCAGGCAAGAGTGATTGCGCCAACGCAGCAAACTCTTTTTTCCCCTGCGTTGAGTTGATAGGAGTATCTATTCCAAAGTAACGTGAAAGAACCCGGTACACATTGCCATCTACTACTGCCGCCGGAATATCAAAGGCAAAAGAGCCGATGGCTGCTGCAGTATAATCGCCCACCCCTTTCAGGGCTTTGATACCTTCAAGCGTATCAGGGAAATGACCGAGCTCTACTATCTGTTTAGCAGCAGCATGAAGGTTGCGGGCTCGTGAGTAATACCCCAATCCCTGCCAGAGTTTCAAGACATCATCCTCGCTGGCAGCAGCCAAGTCTTCAACCTTGGGATAGGTCTTCATGAACCGCTCCCAATATTCCCACCCCTGTGCGATACGGGTTTGCTGAAGGATGATTTCGCTCAGCCAGATGGCATAAGGATCCTTGGTTTCGCGCCAAGGCAAATCCCTACCATTCTCACGAAACCAACGGATAATTTCTGTTGAAAAAAAAGAGTTATTGATCATTATAATGCTTTTGCCCTTTCAGGGCGTATTTCTATAAACAACTATAACCCAGGGCGATGCCCTGGGCTAAGTGCTTTTGCCCTTTCAGGGCGTTACATTCTTGCTTCGGTCCTTTTAGCGGATTGCAAATCCGCCGGAACTGTAATCACTGTTCCGGATATTGCTCGTAAATCTTCAGACCGAATTCATTCGCCAAGGCATAGGCATGCTCCATGATATCGGCGAGAATGTGCTCATAATTCACCCATACCTTATCCTTGATGAAGAAATAGAACTCGATAGGGAGACCGCATTGCGTGGCTTCCATGTGGCGCACCATCAATGTGAGATCGGTATTGACCTCAGGACGCTGGCGCAGATACTTTTCCATGAATTTACGGTAAAGCTGGAGATTGGTAGGGGCAAGGGCTGCAGGATTCTTTAAATCCTCAATATCCTTCCCTTCTTGTATATCTTTATCTATCGCCTTCTGCAACGACTCCTTCAACTTAAACGAATCTTCGGTGGCGAAATGCTTGGCAAGCAGATTACGTTTTAATGTCTCATCCACCAGACGGACACTACGGAAATCGAAGTAAACCACGCGCTTCACTCTTCGTCCACCACTCTTCTGCATACCAATCCAGTTCTGGAACGAACCGTTCACCAGGGTAGTAGGCGAAATAGTAACGATGGTGTTATCAAAGTTGCGCACCTTCACGGTCGTGAGTGACATATCCTCAACGATACCATTGGCATCCACCGACTTCACCGTAATCCAGTCGCCCTTATGCAACATATCATTGCTGGTAAGACGCACACCAGCCGCCAATCCCGTGATGGTATCCTTAAAGACCAGCATCAAGACAGCCGAGGTAGCACCCAAACCGGCAAAGAGGGTCATCGGGTTTTTGCCTAGCAGGATGGCAATCACCACCACAGCAGCCACGAAGAGCATCAATACCCTGAGAACACCGCAGAAAGTATGGAAATACTGCTGAGCCGACGAGCGTCGTTCCTGAGAATTCTCCAATCCTTTGAAAGACCCGATGAAGACCAGGACCGTACGCACCGACATCACCACGATATAGATGCCCGTAGCCCGCTCCAATATCTCCTTGAATATCGGATACTCCAGATAAATCAGCGGCATGAGCGACCATATCACCACAGCCGGCACAATATGGCAAGCCGAGGTGAGCACCTTCTTGTTCAGCAGCACATCATCCCAAGTGATGTCCGTCTTATCAGTAATCTTACTGATGAGCGGAACCAGTATCTTGCGACAAAGAAAATCGCTCAACATCGCCAAGAGGATGGCAGTAATGGTGAGCAAAATATGGCGTAGCATGGGCACAAAATCACCGGTGACTCCTGCCCATGTAATCATTTCATCTACAAACTTACGAATTTCTTCCATAAAACTATTAACTATAAACTATCAACTAACGCTCACGGTTGGCAGAGCAAAGTACATACTTTATCTGCAAAGTGTCTGGCATTATTGCCATGCATGATACCATTGTTGATGATGGCGAAACAGAGTTCATGACCATTGGCTGCGGTACAGTAACCCGCCAATGAGATGATGCCCGTCAGCGTACCCGTCTTTGCTTTCACATTGCCATGCACAAAACTGTTCTTCATACGCTTCTTCAATGTACCGTCAACCCCACCGATAGGCAGCGAATGCTTCAGATGGTCCATGATATTACCATTGAGATAAGCATAACGCAGCAGTTTCACCTCCAGTTCGGCACTGAGATAATTATAGAGCGAAAGTCCCGAGCCGTCAGCCAGTTTATATCTTGCCGGATCGAGTCCTATCTTACGGATAAGCTGTCTTTCCACATTCCGGGCACTCTTGGCACTCGCCCATTTATTGCCCATAGAAGCCGCAATCTGATAATACATGCTCTCGGCATAGAGATTATCACTCTCCTTCATCATCTTATGCAGAATCTGATCCATCGTATGGAATCTGGTACAGACCGTAAAGGCACTCGCAGGGCAAGTCTTCTCTGAAGCCCCAAAGCAGGAATATTCAATGCCCTCCTCACGGAGCTTGGCAAGAAACTTATCCATAAAGATGTCCTTGCGCTGGAACACCAGTGGCGAAAGCACCGGATTATCATCATCCCAGCACCAGCCTTCACCCAACAAATCAGCATCCTTCAAAGAGCGGTCGGCATAGATGCTGCCACGGATGGTGTCAACACCCATTTCCTTCAGACTATTGACAAATGCCGACATATCATCGCTGTTGAAACGGGGATCCATACCGCCTATACAATAGACATCACCCGTCAATACTCCATTCTCAATGGTACCGGTATATTTCAGAGTGGTTTTAAACTGGTAAGAACCGCCCAACTTATCGAGCGCCGTAATGGCAGTCAGGAGTTTCATCGTACTTGCCGGACGCATCAGCTGTCGTTCATTTCTCTGATAGATACAAGAGTCAGCAGACAGGTCCCAGACCATCAGTCCTACCTGTGATGTTTCGAACATCTTGCTTTCAAGGAGTTTATCAATACCCACCTTCACCGATTCGGGCCAAGGCAATTTCTGCGTCAGCGTATCCGCTGCCAGGGAGTCAACGAGTGTAGAGTCGGAAACATCCTCCTCATCAACTGTTTCTATTCCCTCATCTTCAATCACATTCTGGGCCTGCACCGGTACAGAGATCCATACCATCATCAGACCCAACATCATATATATTATCTTTTTCATCACAATCAGTTCACCTGAACTTAAAAGAAATTATTTATTTTTGATTCTCTCCATAAATGCCTCTTCATTATCCGGCTGAACAGTCACAATATTCTTATGTCCGAATTCGATGACCACACAATGGTCTAATCCGAAGAAAGTCTTGGCGATGTGTACATCAATGACATCACATAGCGGCACATTTCTGTTGGAAGAGAACCTACCCTCATTGATGATGAGATATTCCATCTCCTCATCCAGGTCTATCGGTTTTACCATCTTGAAGGTATAGGTTGTATTCAGTATGCGCTCTATCATGCCCACGATGATGATAGCCACAAAGATGCCGATGATAGCCAGTTTGACCCAGAAGAAGTAGAGAGCCAGGATTGCGAACACCGCCACACCGATACGTGCCGTCAGCGTAAAGCGCTTATGAAAAGTTCTATCTGCCATAACTTTGATTTATTACCTTATATTATTGTCGTTTTTACGACCTTTTGATAGTCTAAAAGACTATATAACCTTAAATTTCGCTGCAAAATTACAAAAAATCCCTCTCTTATTACTCATTTTAAAGATTAATTATTACTTTTGCAACGAATTAAGAATTAATTCTGAGAGAATGGGGCTGTTTTATAGATAAAAACACCCGTTCTTAATATTGAAATTAGATAAGAATAAACTCAATGGTTTATAAGTATGATTTTCTGATTATCGGCTCAGGAGTTGCCGGTATGAGTTACGCCCTGAAAGTAGCCAGAGCGCATAAAGGTAAGGTGTGTATGATTTGCAAAACCTCTCTCGACGAGGCTAACACGTCATTCGCACAAGGTGGTGTGGCGTCAGTTACCAACTTGGAAGTGGATAACTTCGACAAGCACATACAGGATACAATGATTGCTGGTGATTATATCAGCGATTATAAAGCAGTGAAGCAGGTTGTCACCATGGCACCGGAGCAGATCAAGGAGCTCGTGCAGTGGGGCGTCAACTTCGATAAGCAGCAGGACGGCAAGTTCGACCTCCACCGTGAGGGCGGTCACAGCGAGTTCCGCATCCTTCATCATGCCGATGATACGGGTGCAGAAATCCAGCGCGGTCTGATGGAGGCTGTGCGCAACTGTCCGGATATCGATATCAAGGAAAATCATTTCGCAGTAGAGATTATCACACAGCATCATCTCGGTGCCCGTGTTACCCGCCGCACTCCTTATATCAATTGTTACGGTGCATACGTATTGAATCCTGATACCCAGAAGGTGGATACCTATCTGAGTAAGGTTACCGTGATGTGTACCGGTGGATGCGGTGCTGTTTATCAGACTACCACCAACCCTGTCATCGCTACGGGTGATGGCGAGGCGATGGTATACCGTGCCAAGGGAACTGTAGCCGACATGGAGTTTGTCCAGTTCCACCCAACCGCTCTTTATCATCCGGGCGAAACCCATCCTGCCTTCCTCATTACCGAGGCGATGCGTGGATACGGTGGCATCTTGCGTCTGCCTAACGGCGAAAGTTTCATGGAGAAATATGATAAGCGATTGAGTCTGGCTCCTCGTGACATCGTGGCCCGTGCCATCGATAAAGAGATGAAGATTCACGGATTGGATCATGTCTGTCTCGATGTAACCCATAAGAATCCAGAGGAGACCAAGCGTCACTTCCCTAATATCTACGCCAAGTGTCTGAGCATCGGCATCGACATCACCAAGGAGTATATCCCTGTTCGTCCTGCCGCTCACTATATGTGTGGTGGTATCAAGGTAGATTTGAACGGCTGCTCCAGCATCAACCGTCTCTATGCCCTGGGCGAGTGTTCATGCACCGGTCTGCATGGCGGTAACCGTCTTGCCAGCAACTCGCTCATCGAGGCTGTGGTTTATGCCGAGACTGCTGCCAAGCACAGTATTGAACATGTAGATGAGTACGACTTCAATGAGAAGGTACCAGCATGGAACGATGAAGGTACTTTGACCAACGAAGAGAAGGTGCTGATTACACAGAGCGTGAAAGAGGTGGGCGAATGCATGAGCAACTATGTAGGCATCGTGCGCAGCGACCTCCGTCTGAAGCGAGCATGGGACCGTCTCGACCTTCTCTACGAAGAGACAGAAAATCTCTTCAAGCGTGTAAAGGTAAGCAAGGAACTCTGCGAGCTCCGCAATATGATTAACGTGGGTTATCTCATCACCCGCATGGCGATAGAACGCAAGGAGAGCCGTGGTCTCCACTATACCATCGACTATCCTGTTCATGCTTACGACAAGGAGTAATCAAGAATTATCAGAATATTAAAAAGCTCGGATGCTTGTGATGCATCCGAGCTTTTTTTATTTTCAAGAATTTGAGAATTAGAGAATTTTTCTTTCTACCTATTGGTTCTGGTGAATTTTCTTTTTATCTCGTCAGCGAGAACTTGATGCTCAGGCCGAAATCCTGTGTGGTGGTAGGATAACTGCTGCTCGACAGGAGCGGTGTGTTGGTCTGACGGTCATAATAGAAACTCATGGTAAGGAGTTTGCTGAAGGTATAATCGGCAGAGAAACTCAGTTTCAGAGCATTGTTGCCGCTGCTGGCACTGCTTACCATTGAGGCAATATCACGAACAATGGCTGCCTGCTTGCGGAAACTGAAGTCAAGACGTAGATTCAGATCATGGTTGGTACCATTCTGAACCGTCTTGGTGGTCGACGCATTCTTATTGGCTGCATTCTTGTTGCCGCCCTTCGACTTGGAACGGGAGGCCTTGGCGCCCCAACCGAAAACATCGAAGTTGTTGATGCGGTAACCCATACCGATTACCCAGTCCTTACTCAATGCCTCGTTCAGCTGCACACTCGTCATACTGAGGTTCAACACACGGGTCTGGCGATATTCTGCCTTCACCGTCATATTATTGTTGAATGTGACATCCATACCCAATAATGGCGAGAACGACTCGTTGATACTTACCTGCGAAATGTTGAACATGCTGCTTGGCGACGGATTGCCCGTAGTGGCATCACTCACGAAGCCGAGACCGTTCATATACTCCTGGAAGGTACTGTAACTGTTGTAGCTGCCAACTGCAAAGACACTCTTGTAAGAGTGGTTGATGTTGATACTCTTGAAGTGCTCGTTGAACCAAGGCAGACGTCCCAGTCCGCTGTAACGGATGGTCCAGTTTGGCAACATCCGGCTCAAAGCTGGGAATACCGAGAGCGAATTGCCACCCATCGAGGTATAAGCCTTGAGGAAGGCAGGAATCATGACATCGCTGCTATACTGGTTGACCGGTGTGCGGGAAGCCTCAAACTTGCCGCCAGCCAGAGCCGAACCAGCCGGATAAACAGTTCCGGCATACTGCGCCTCTACCCTATCTCTGAAACCAGCCAGCGAGTTGACAAACTTCTCGAAGGTCTTGCTGCGATACCCCGAATTGGCATTGCCCATTCCCTCGAAAGCCGAACCCAGCGAGATGGTAGTCATCTGGAAGGCTCCACTCTGGGTAGTTGGCGTTCCTTCATACATATACTGTATGCTCTTCTGCGTGGTCTTGGTACGTGTGGCTGAGAGATCAATCTTGAAATCCTTGACAGGCTCCAGGGTGGCACGCAACGTAAGATTATCCGTTCTGCTGGTAGAGGCTGGTGTTGCGATACTGTCGTTGCAGAGCAGCCAGTCGTTGTTTCTAGCCTTCTCGATATAATCGTCGCCAACCATACCGAAGGCGAAGTCAAGACCCGGTGCCATCTGTCCCACCTTCTTCTGTCCGAAGGCATCACCCACACTAGGCAAGAAGCCCGGCAGGGTGAGCTGATAGCTGCTGCGATAGTTGATGCTCACATTGCGCACCATCATTGCCAGACGACTAGCCAACTGCAATCCCTTATACCATTTCTTATCATCAAGCGGTTCCTTTGCCAGTACGGAGAGTTTCACCTTCATGGCGGTATCTACCTTTGAGATGATTCTGATCTGGTTATTATCCACCTTTTTATATTTAAGCGGGAACACTTTGCCGTCTTCCGTCTTGGCATTCACAATCAGTCGCTTGGTATTCTTGCCGTGGCGTATCTTGAATGTGGTATCAGGCAGGAGGGTGATTTCCCGTTCGAAGGCACGCTTGTTCTTAGGCAGCGCCTTCTTCGGATCAGCCGCCTGTTCCTTTGCTTCCTGCTTCTTTTTCTTTTTTTCCTGCTTCTTGCGCTGCATCTGTGCCCTACTCTGGGTACGGTCAAACTTATCGTTTACCTTCTTCAGGAAAGGCACATGGTTGTAGAGTTTCACCAGGTTGAAGTTTCCGTTCAATGTCAGTTCGCGCTGGGTATTGATGGTATTTCCATACGAGTTACCCTCCTCATCCTCTGTACCGCGCTCCCAAGAATAGTTGGCATTGTAAGAGGCATCGCTGTTCACCCAGTCGAAGACAGGCAGCAGATTGAGAGGCACCTTGTAGGATGCCTGGAAATTCTGACTGTAGTCGAGCGGTGCACCCCAGTGGCGGATGCTGGTCCATACGGAATCCTTCCAGGCATGATACTGGTCGGCATAAAGATCCTTGTTGACCGGTGTATATGGTTCCTCTATCTGTGCATGGGTAGCACTCTGGAAGTTCATGTGCAGGTTCTTGGTCAGATCCCAGTTGATGGAGAACTCACGGTTCCAGAGGAACTGTTCACTGAAGGTGAGCGGCAACTTGGAGTCTACTCCGGCAGCTCCACTCATCAGGGTTTCCATATCGCGCTCCTGCAACTCGTAGTAGTCGCGCGTCATCTCGGTATTGAAGGCTATGTTCTGCGGCAGCCAGTTCAGTCCGAAACGTTTCAGTATGTCGAGCCACTTGCTCTTGTTCTTCAGTCCCTTGAATGGTTCCCATGCCTTATAAACCGGGCTCCACGAATAATCCAGGGCTCCGCGCCAGTTGTCCTTGCGCTCATACATCGTCGTTTCACCCGTAGTATACTGATGCTGATGACTGTAGGTGATTGAGAAGTTGGCAGGATCGTATGGCATCGGATGGCGCTTGGTAGCGATACCCACCCGGGCATTCGAGATGGAGAAGTTGGTCTGCGTAATCTTGGTGGCAGCGATGTTCTCGATAGAATCGCGCTCATGCTTGGAGCCGGCGGCATCGAGGGCATCCTTCAACTCCATATCGGTATCCAGCGGATTATACTTAGGAGTGGTCTTCTCCTTGGTAACACTATAATATAAAGGTATGCTCACCTTCGCCTTGTCAGGGAAGAACTTACCCATTTCGAGCGATGTGGTCACACTGTAGGTACCGTAATTATCGGTAGTGCGACTTGCCACGCCATCTTCCAGACCGCCGAATCCCTCGCTGATGTATCTGCCGGTGGCATTCACGCTACCCAGATCGGAGAGTTGTACGTTCAGGTTGGCATTGGCAGCCCAACCGCCCGAATTATTATGTTCCTTGAGTCGGAGTTCGTTTATCCATACCTCACCACTCTTGATGTCGGCAGAATTGTTTCTCACACCCAGCATCATGGTTTTCACCTCGCCGAGACTCGGATTACCCACGATGGTAATCTTGTTCTGCGGATGTTCTGCATCCATCATGGAATAAGGAGCGAGATAAGAAGCCACACCCTGTGCCTTCGCCTTGTTGCGGTTTTTCTTCAATGCCGTAAAGACGCTCAGCGGCACATCGAGCATATTCTCCTCAGGCCATACCGCCTTACAGTCGGCTAGCACATAGCGGTTGTAGTTGGAGCGTGGCTCGGTGAGTTTCAGCGGGATTTCATACTCGTAGTAATTGTTCTTGTAATCGCTACCCAGACGGATGAAGACTGAGAGATCACCATCCTGCAGACGGGTGGTATTCTGCTCCAGGGCATTGGCATGGACAAACATCTGGATGCGCTTGTACTGGCGCAGATCAAGGGTAGAATTCTTGTAAACCGCCTTCGCCTCGCCTGTGCTCATGTTCTTGACCACCAGACTCAACGCCTGCTCGTTCGCCTCAACCAACTGAGGCTGACTAGGATCCTGTTCGCGCTTGATACCCGGAGGCAAGACATAGTTGACCGGTGTCTTCTCGCCGTTCTCTTCCAGACTCACGCTGCTTGCGTCGAGGGTTCCGCCACTGGCTGCACTAAGCGGCTGATCATAGGTACGCCACTTGCCCATCACGAGGTCGAAGGTACCGAAACGCAGCACGATAGGTTTCTTGAAACCGGTGAGGAACATACGCATGAAGCGGATGCTGGAGAAATCATTGATGTTGCCCTGACGGCTCTCAAACTCATCGATAGGTATGCGGAACTGATACCAGGTAACGGTAGACTTGGTATTATCACGCCAGGTCTGGCTGTATTCACGCTTATCTACAATATGATTGTTACCCACCACGAGATCTTCCGGACGGATGCTGACACGGTATTGGAAGTATTTCTCATATTCGTTGAGCGTATAATCCTGGTTGATATCCTCGACATCCGGCGTTGACTTATAAGAAGTATCATAGCTCTCAGAACGGCTGTCGCTGTCAGGCGAGTTGCCCTGAGGATTGTTGATATACTTATATCTCTGCAGGATTGGAGCACGCATCTCATCCCAGTCGGAACCGCGGAAATAGTGGTAGTCATCACGTGCCGGATCGGCAAAGATGCTGTCGAACACCGCCTGGTTCACCTTGCCCTGAATCTGGTCGAGATAAGCACTCTTGTAGAATTCCTGCTCCTCGGCATCAGTCAGTCCGTTGAAACCCACATCCTGCAAGGCTCTGCTGCCACTGGTGGTAGCAAAGGCATAGGTCACGGTGCTCTGGGTAGGAATCTTACCCCACTGGGTATAGGTATAGCTCTTGCTGCCATCTACCGGCATGCCACTCTCATAGAATTTCTTGCCATCACGCAGGATATCCTCGCTCACCTCGCCCAGGTTGATGTAGAAATCGCCACCGTAATCGGCAGCATCAGCCTCTTCGCGGGAATAGATGAACGGATCGAGCATCCAGAACTCGATGTATTCGATGTTTGCCTGCTCGAAATCATTGGTATCCAACTTACGCATCATTCCGCCCCAGTTGCGCTGTGGATTCTGCAGGGTTCCATCTGCCTGCAAATCTGTTACATTGAAGTTGTATGGTCCCGGCTCGCTTGGATAGTAAGCCAGATTGAGTACATTCAGGGTATTGGTAGCGCCCTGATAACTGCTCTGGTCGCGCAATGGGAAGAGCTCCTTGGTATAGACCTCGCGAACATAATGGTTACTCAACTGCTTGAGGTCGCCCTTGATATGTCCCGGAGTAAGCGAACTTCCACGGCGGGTGAACAGCGGATCGATGGTATACCAGGCAAGACGTGAACGGTGGAAACCACTGCTCAGACCGGTCTTGTCGCTGTAATCGTCCTTGAAGTTGAGCGAAGGCACACTGGATATAAACCAGGAGGTAGGAGTCGTTACATCGATGGTGGTCTTCGTACCCTCGAAGTCATCGATATAAGATGCATTGTCCTGTGTGCCACCTGCCTCACCGGCAATAAGCTGAGCAAATTCTCCAGTAAAGGATATCTGCGATGGCTGGGTGAGGTGCAGGAATGGTATCTTGTCAAGCACATTGGTGAGCCACTGACTCTCCTTGCGCCAGTTAAGATTGATGCCCCAAAGGGTGTTCTTCAGCGGTTCGGAGCCCATGGATACCTTGGTGGTAAGCGCCTGTTCGGAGAGGTGCTGGATAGTACCGCTCAACTGGAAATTCTTGGTAAAATCATACTCCCAGTTCAGTCCGAACATCGTTTTTCGGGTTTGTCCGAAATCGGTATTACTCTCCAGAGAAACGTTGACAGCCGTACCGGCATCGATGATGCTCTGGTTCAGGATGGTCACCTCACCGGCACTGTAATCTACCGAATAGTCGGTGCCCTCTTTCAGGGTGATACCGCCTGCCGTAACGACCACCGAGCCTTGTGGCACATTGTAGGCATCGAGCGAGATGACATTGGCTGCAGAGCCCTTGAACTGTCCCACAATCTGATACTTGTTCTTTTCGGCTATCTGCTTGGCTATGGTCTTCGTACTGTCATAAAGTTCGGTAAAGGCATACTTTTCTGCCTTGTCGGCAGCCACGCCCCGCTTGACCAGATAATCACGCATATAACTGCCGAAAGGCTCTACCTTCGGAATGAACACGCGTCCATTAGAGATGGTATAGCCTTCTACATAATCGAAATATCCATTGCTGTGTGCCTTGTTGTTGTTATCCAGACGGTCGGCGCCCAGCACACGGATGATTGGCTGCTCCTTCACCTGCTGCTCAGGGATATAACTGAGATATACGCCGGTGGTATCGCTCTGGTATTTCACATCCAGGCGGAACTTCTCCTTCTCTACGGTAGAAGCCAGATAATAAACGTTCTTCATCATCAGCCCCCAGTTGCCCTGTCGCGGATTGTTACTGGTATTCTTGAGCGATTTCACGAAGAGTGCCTGCTTGGTATCGCTGAGATCGGATGCAAACTCGCCCACCTGATAGGTAACGCCTCCCGATGTATACTCATAAGCTACGGCAAGTACCTGGTCGGTCTGCAGACTGGTTTTCAATGAGATATAACCCAATGCAGTATTGACCGTATACTCTGAAGAATTGAGCAGACGGGCACTCTCCAGTTTCTCATAATCGGCTCCGCCAACCAGTCCGCCTCCATCGAGAGTGGTTGCAGCCTGGTCGATGTCACGGGCAGCAGCATACTGCCCTGTCATCGCCGCATACTCTGTATTCGCCTGGTTAGAAGGCACCTGTCCGCTCGCCGCCCACATCGGGTTGCTCAGTTTCTGGTTCTCGCCCAGGTCGGTCAGGGCTACGATGTTTCGGGTATTGGTGGTATTGCCGGTTTTGTTGGTAACCCACACCTCCACACGGTTGATGGTGATGCCCGTGGTGAGATTAGGAAGTTTCTGCATCCAGGCATCATAATGGTTTCTGAAATACTGGGAGAGGAAGAAGTGGCGGTTCTCCTCATAATCGGCTACATTCAACTCAAAAGGGGTGAGCTGCACACCGCCCCTGGTAGATACGCTCTTCGATGCACTCTTCTTCTGCGAAGCTACCATCTGCAGCTTGAGTTTGCCAAACTGCATATCGGTTCTAACACCAAACAGACTGCTGGCGCCTTTGATGAGCGAAGAGTTGGAAGGGAAGGAGACGTTGCCCGCCTCAACGAGTTTGATGATTTCATCTTCCTTGCCGTCGTACTTCAGTTTCATGTTCTGTGCATCGAAATCGAAGGTAGCATCGGTGTTGTAATTCAGGTTCATGTTCACCTTATCGCCCACCTTTCCGTTGACGTTGAGGTTGATTTTCTCATCAAAATCCATCATCGTCGTCTTTCGGTTGCGGATAGGCAGCGAAGGATTATCGATGCTCTTCTTGTTGACACCGAACTTGAGTTCGGCAGAACCCTGCGTCTTCACTCTGATACCGCCAGGACCGAAGATTTTCTCGGCAGGTCCCAAGTCGAAGTGCATATCCGAGAAATCGAACTTCTCCTTGCCTTTTGCCTGGAAGATTTCATCGTTCTGCTTGCGGAAGTAGCTGTTGCGCTGCTGCTGTTCGGTCCATGCGAGATACTCTTTCGGAGTGAGCATGATAGGAGCCGAAAGCCAGGTTGAGCCCATGCGGTTGCCGATGATATAGCGGTCGATGGTATCGTTGTAGACTACCTGATATTGCAGATTATCAGGACGTTTCAGGTCGAGCGGACTCTGATAGAGGTCGCTCAGGGAGTAAGGTTGGGTGCGCTGAATCTGCCAGCGGGTATGCAGCAATGAATCGGGAATGGTATCTTCATCAAGCTGCACGGGCTGGGCTGTGCTGGTATGGGTTTTCTTTTTATCGTCCTGAAGTTGAGGCAAAGCTATCGCATAGCCGAAGGTTGCCACCATCAGCCAAGCCAATAGAAAAGATATGAATCTTTGCTTCTGTTTCATCGATAAAAAACTCCCAACTTATTTGATTTGCTTCAATGCCAGTTTCACAACCTGTTCTACCGGGAGATCAGGCTGTGCCTTGAGGATATCTACTACTACCTTGGCAGATGGTGCCGGCGAGAAGCCGAGCATGGTGAGGGCGCTTACCGCCTCATCCTTTACGTCATTGTTTACCATCACCACATTGCCTCCGCTGGCTGGCAGTTCGTCAGCGAAGCCGAGACTCACGATTTTATCTTTCAGGTCGATGATGATTCGCTGTGCTGTCTTCAGTCCGATACCCTTCACGGTTTTCAGCACCTTGTCGTTACCAGTAGAGATGATTTCACAGAGTTCGCGTGGCGAGAGT
This sequence comes from Segatella copri, assembly GCA_021635485.1. GTDB lineage: Bacteria > Bacteroidota > Bacteroidia > Bacteroidales > Bacteroidaceae > Prevotella > Prevotella copri_P. The sequence continues at coordinate 39,115 of JAJWOH010000019.1, forward strand.
GAAGAGAGAATCATACGGGCTGTATTTCCGCCTACTCCTGAAACGGTGATGAGGAGGCGGTAGAGTTCACGTTCCTGTTTGGTAGCAAAGCCGAAAAGGGTGAAAGAGTCATCTCTTCCACCAGCCACCAGCACTTCGTGAACATAGAGTTTCACTTCCTGTTTGCCCTGAATGGCAGTATATGTATTGAGCGATATATTGAGTCCGTAGCCCACCCCCGCAGTCTCAACAACAGCCAGCGCAGGTGTCAGCTCTGTCAGATCGCCATGAATATATTCTATCATTTTCTTTTTCTCCTAATTAAATTAATATATTAATAACGTGCGAAGGGCGGGATTATTGTAATAGAGTTCCATAAAATTACGTCCCGACGTAGCATGTCATACGTCCCGACGCAGAGCCAGAGACGTCGGGACGCAGCAAAAGCTACGTCCCGACGTAATTCAAAGCACATCGGGAGGTATCGGAAAGAGGAAGTATGA
>JAJWOH010000019.1:39696-40882 GCA_021635485.1 Segatella copri
TACGTCCCGACGTAATTCAAAGCACATCGGGAGGTATCGGAAAGAGGAAGTATGATGTTTCGCAACAAAATAACGAAACTGTAAGGCTCTTGCTACAGATACCTTACAAATCTCCGCTTATTCATACCTAAAAACTATGATTTTACTACTTTTTGCAACTTTTATGAGTTAAAATTCTATTAAAACGTCACGTATTTCAAGAAAAAGCTATACTTTTGCAACCGGAAATAGAATGAAGAGCGGAAAACATATCCGTTGGAGGACTAAACCGCAACAAATAAAAGAAATTAAAACAACAAAATAAAAGAAATAAGACAATGAAGAAATTTAGAGCAGCCGTAGTAGGATACGGCAACATCGGTAAATTTACTGTTGAGGCACTCGAAGCAGCTCCTGACTTTGAGATTGCAGGTATTGTACGTCGCCAGGGTGCCAAGGACAAACCAGCTGAGTTGGCAAACTATGAAGTAGTAGATGACATCACCAAGTTGAAGGATGTAGATGTTGCTATCCTCGCAACCCCTACCCGCTCTTGCCCTGAGTATGCAGAGAAGATCGTTGCCCTCGGTATCAACACCGTAGACAGCTTCGATATCCACACCAGCATCCTCGACTACCGTACCAAGCAGATGGAGAACTGCAAGAAGGCTGGCAAGGTAAGCGTTATCTCTGCTGGTTGGGATCCAGGTTCTGATTCTATCGTACGTGTTCTGATGGAGAGCCTTGCTCCTAAGGGTTTGACATATACCAACTTCGGTCCTGGTATGAGTATGGGTCACTCAGTTTGTGTTCGTAGCAAGAAGGGCGTAAAGGAAGCGCTCTCTGTAACCATCCCATTGGGTGAGGGTATCCACCGCCGTATGGTATACGTAGAGTTGGAAGAAGGTGCCAAGCTTGAGGATGTAACAGCCGAAATCAAGGCCGATCCATACTTCGCTCACGATGAGACCCACGTATTCGCCGTAGCATCAGTAGATGATGTAAAGGATATGGGTCATGGTGTGAACCTCGTTCGCAAGGGTGTATCTGGCAAGACCCAGAACCAGCGTTTCGAGTTCAACATGAGCATCAACAACCCAGCCCTCACCGCTCAGGTATTGGTTAACGTGGCTCGTGCTTCATTCCGTCTGCAGCCAGGTTGCTACACCATGCCAGAGATTCCAGTTATCGATATGTTGCCAGGAAC
>JAJWOH010000309.1:0-1399 GCA_021635485.1 Segatella copri
TTACAACCAGGCACCCACACCATAGAGTGGCTTGTTGACCATCCACTCCTGATCTTGATATGGCTTCATCGAAAGTCGCAAACCTTTTAGATTCGGATGCTTTTCTATGAATGTGCGAAGAGATTTGGCACGAACATTTTCCTCTGCCTTGATTTCAATAGGCGTTATGGCAGTGCCATGCTGAACAATCAAGTCGATTTCCACACGTGAATCATTACTACTGAAATAGTAAATCGGAATCTGAAGTGCCATAAGTTGGGTTAAGACAAAAAGCTCCGTGAAAGAGCCTTTATATTCCTTCAGCAAAGTATCAGCCACCAAGATACTTTCTGCAGGAGTATCTACCATTGCACCCATCAAACCTATATCCAAGACAAAAAGTTTAAACACAGACATTTCTGCATAAAACTTCAATGGCATTTCCGGAGCCGACACACGATTAATCTGATAAACTAATCCTGCATCTATCAACCACTGAATGGCTAACTCAAATTCAGAAGCTCTCGCTCCTTTCTTCAACGCTCCAAAAATAAACTTTTTGTTTTCTTTTGCCAATTGTGACGGAATAGAATCCCATACCATATTTATACGAGGCACTTCCTGTGAAGGAGCATGTTTGGAGAAATCACGCTGATAGTCAAAAAGTATCTGTTTTTGAATGTTGCGCACTTCCTCTAAGTTCTTGCTTTCCACAAATTCCAAGACTGCTGCAGGCATTCCTCCTACATAGTAATACTGACGCAAATAATCTGTCAAACGCAAAGATAGAGAATCTATAAGAGAAAAGTCCTTGGCATGAAGCACATTGACCAATGGCTGCTCGCCCATAGCTAACAGGAACTCATCGAAGGTCATTGGATACATCTTTATCATATCCACCTTCCCCACCGGAAACGACATGCCACTGTGAAGAGATATGCCCAAAAGCGAACCTGCTACAGCCACATGATAGGCTGGAGCATCTTCGCAGAAATACTTCAGAGAGTTTAATACAACAGGATTTTCCTGTATCTCATCGAAAATAATCAATGTATTTTCCGGTTCTATATTTACATGGAGCAGAGCTGACAAGGATAGTAAGATTCGCTCAATATTATAGTCTTGCGCAAAGATCTTTTCCACCATTTCGTTCTTGTCACAATTGACATAAGCCATCTTCTGATAGTATTTGGTACCAAAATCCCGCAAGATATAGGTCTTTCCTACCTGCCTTGCACCATTGACTATCAGAGGCTTACGATTCTTCTTTTGCTTCCAAGCGAGGAGCTGTTTAATGACATTTCTTTCCATAATCACATTTTTTTGCACGAACTTTTGCTGCAAAGATACACTTTTTCGCACGAATATCCGGCACTTTACTTCATTTTTTTGCACGAACGCCCTAATTTTTGTAGCAGCC
>JAJWOH010000310.1:0-1399 GCA_021635485.1 Segatella copri
AGCGACCTTTATCTTTATATTTGAATTTTGATGTAATCTAAATTCAACGATGCATCATCTGCAAGAAAATTAATCCTTGAAGAAATCCTTAACAGCCTCGTTTGGTACCATCTTCTCATCGAAAACGTATGCACCAGTCTTAGGGCTCTTAACCATCTTGATAACCTTTGTATATGCGCGACCATCCATGTTACCTTCGTGGAGGGTAGCGACCGCTTTCTTTGCCATAGTCTATTTAAATTGATAAAATTATTAAACTTGTAAGCTAAGCTTACTTAATCTCCTTGTGAAGAGTCATCTTCTTAAGGATTGGGTTGTACTTCATCAACTCAAGACGCTCAGGAGTGTTCTTACGATTCTTTGTAGTCACGTAACGGCTTGTACCTGGCATACCACTGTTCTTGTGTTCAGTGCACTCGAGGATAACCTGTACTCTATTACCTTTTGCTTTCTTTGCCATGATATTTATTCTCCTATAACTTTAATGTCCTTCCAATCTACGTAGCCCTTCTTTACTGCCTGATTCAAAGCAGCATCGAGACCTACCTTATTAATAAGACGAAGACCAGCAGCGCTGATCTTGAGGCTGATCCAGCAACCCTCTTCTACATAGTAGAATTTCTTGCTGAAGAGGTTAACATCAAAGCTTCTCTTTGTACGGTGCTTTGAGTGAGACACATTGCAACCTAACTGTGCCTTCTTACCTGTAATTTGACAAATCTTAGACATTTCTATCTTTAATTTTGTAATTCGTTAATTGATACCTATTCCAAACAGAGTGCAAAATTACAAAATAATTTGGTAATAACAAAATAATCCCTAAAAGAACGTCGTCTTTTAAGGATTATTAATATTTAATAGCCTTAAATTAGCAATTAAGCCTCTTTTTTAAGTTCTTCAGCATGTTCTTTCAAGAATTCGAGCATACCTTTAAGCGCTGTATTTGTGGCAATTGCAAGGTTAATGTCGCGACCGAAATCTTCGCTGAGTTTTACTACGCGAACATCGTTCTTATCGCCATAACCTACATAGATTGTGCCTACAGGAATGGCTGGAGTTCCACCCGTAGGACCAGCCACGCCCGTTGCAGAAATGGCGAAATCTACATTCAGGGTCTTGATTGTGCCGAGCACCATCTCCCTAGCCACTTCTTCACAAACGGCAGTCTGCTCCTCCAGAACCTCATGGCTAACGCCCAGAAGATTCTCCTTTACCTCATTGGTGTAGCTTACTACGCCACCCTTGAAGTAATTGCTGGCACCTGGCACAGAAATCAGCGCCTCGGCGATACGACCGCCTGTGCAGCTCTCCGCTGTGCCTACTGTCTTGTCACTGTTGTAGAGCATCTCCTGGATGCCCTTGCTCAATATCTTTGTTTCAAATTCCATCTTGTTTTGTT
>JAJWOH010000146.1:0-7051 GCA_021635485.1 Segatella copri
AGGGTGATGTCGCCCAGCGGGAACTCATCCTTATAAAGTTTATCTTGCGCCACAATACCCAAGGCAGGCGCAATGCTCAACAGAGCAATCATTAGTTGTTTTTTCATATTTTGATATTATTTCTATTTAGTTTTACCCATAACTACTTTCAGAGCCTTTCCCTTATATGTAACCGAATTCTTGGTTCCGTCCAGGAGTTCGATGTTGAGTTGTCTTTCCTTCACCATATTCCTGTAACTTCCCTTTCTCGCTGAAATTTCCAGGGTTTTAGCCTTATCATTCCAATGCAGACGATAGGTGGCAAAGGCATTCTGCTCGTAGGCATAGCCATCACCGGCATCCTCATAGATTTCAAAGTCGGCATCTGCTCCAGGATATATCTTGATAGTGTAAGGTGCATCAGGCTGTTCCCCAGTGAATTGCTGGCATACAGTAAATGGGATGATGCTGCCTGCTTTCACATAGAGAGGAGAATGCTCTATAGGAGCTGCCGCCTCTATCCATCTGCCTCCAGCCTCATGCTTGCCGGTCCAATAGTCATACCAGCCTGCATCTGATTTTGGAAGATACACCTTTCTGCTTGCCTCGCCATACTGCATCAATGGTTGGGTCATAGGGGCTACCAGGAAGGATGTTCCCATCATAAACTCGTCCTTGATATCATGAACGGTGGAATCCGAAGCAAAGTCAAATGCCAGGGCTCTTGTCAGGGTGTAGCCTTCTCTTGTTATTTTCGAAGCCAGCGAATAGGTATATGGCAACAGTTCGTAACGCAACCTGATATGGTTGACTATACTCTCATAGAACGGTTCGCCCGGATTGCCGAATCGCCATACCTCTCGGGGAGTATCAGTGCCATGACTTCGCAGCATAGGCAGGAAGGTGGCAAACTGGAACATTCTCGTGTACAGTTCACGGTAGGCAGGGTCGTTGCACCCCTTAGGGAACTCACCCTTATAGAACCATCGGTTCCATTTGTCAGGACCTACGAAGAAAGCACCAACATCAATTGTCCAATAAGGACATCCCGTAGCCATGAAATTCAAGCCTGCAGGAATCATCTGGGCAAAACTCTTCCATGAGGCATAAGTATCTCCGTTCCAGGTGATGGTAGAAAAGCGCTGCTGACCGGCATACGAAGAACGGGTCAGATTAACAACTCGCTTCCCATCGGTCACCGCTCTCTGATGTTCATAGATTCCCATTGCATGATAAAGAGAGTAAGTCTGACTGCGTTCTGCTCCCAGCATATCACTCAATGCCCGAGTGTTGAGTTTCCATCGCTCAGCATGGTTCTGATAGCCATACCCCTTGCGCATCGGACTGTTCCAGTCGCCATCCACAGGTTCTGAGGAATCGCACCACCACGCATCAAACCCATTCTTGAAGAATTCGCTGTTGGCATAATCCCAATAGAGCGAACGGGCCTGCGGCTTGTAAGCGTCATAAACAGAACCACCCGGCAATATCCATCCCCTTTTCTTGAAATCATCGTACTGAGGACAGAACTGCGCATTAGGCCAGATAGAAATCATCAACTTGCAGTTCATGGCATGAAGCGAATCTGCCAAAGCTTTCTTGTCGGGATAAAACTTCGGGTCCATCTTCATCTCTCCCCAATGCCCTGCAGACCAGTAACTCCAATCCTGTACTATCATATCAAGCGGAATCTTGCGCTGGCGATATTCTCTGACGATACTCTCCAGTTCCTTGGAACTGCAATAGCGTTCCTTCGACTGGGTATAGCCGAAAAGATACTGCGGCATCATCGGGCACTCACCTGTAAGCTGGCGATAATTGGCAACCACCGCATCCATGTTGTGTCCCTTCATCATGTAATAATCAATTTCCTGCGCAGCTTCCATTTCCACATAACTGCTATCTGCCACATTATTATATATCATGGCACAGCCTGCATCAAAGAGCAAGCCATAACCAGCCGTAGAGTTGAGCACCGGTACCATCGCCTTCAGGTTGTGCTGACAAAGCCACATCTTCTTGCCACGCAGGTTCATGTAGTCCTCTACATGGGATCCCAAGCCATAGATAGCCTCATCCTTCTTCCAGTTGAAGTTCATCTGATAGCGATAAGCCGAGCCCAGCGTATCCCGCTTCAGCACGTCCATTTCCTCTACATCACCATTTGCCGTATGCACCACCCTGCGGGTTTTCTCATTAAAAGTCACCTTCTCCTGATAAACTTTCTGTGAAGAACGGGGATTCTTCAGGTTTTCAGCCAGGAGCAGATGGTGCTGATGGTCGAAATAACTGATGGCTCCCGTAGACTGGTCAATCTTAACCACCAGACTATCTGATGTCATGGAGAGATAATCCTTTCCATAACGCAGTTTTATTTTCTTATCCTTGCGCGGCACACACACATCCGTTCCATTACCGGCAAACTTACCCTCTGGCTGGAATCTAACTCTCACCACATCCGGCTTGACAAACTGCACCAGCAACTTGCCATTTCCCTTTTGCCATTCCAAGCCATTGAATACGGCATGAACCTCTCCAGCACCCATATTCCCAGCCGAAGCCACCATGCATAAAGGCATGAGACCTGCTACGGCAACAACTTTACGAAATAACGAATTCATCATTTTCCTGCTTACTGCTTACTAATTACATTAATTATTTGATAACCATCACAAAGCCACCACGAGGCTGTGCATTGATATAATCTTTCATACCCCTAACCTTACCGTATGAAATTTTCCAAGGATTTTTTGCCGTTCCGCTATCCTCGAACAAAACAACACGTGAGTTTTGCTTTGTCAGAGAAGATAAATTCAGGGCCAGTTTCTGGGATTCATCCTTGCCATTAATGCCAGCCACATACCATGTGCTTCCCTTTCTGCGAGCCATCACGACACTTTCACCTGGATAACCACTGAGCAATCGCGTCTCATCCCATGCAGTCGGCATGTTCGAAATAAAATCCTGCACTTCCTTTGGCTGGGCAAGATAACTCTCCGGCTTATCAGCCCAATGCATCAAAGCCGACTCGAACAAGATTGGCAATGCTAACTCATGAGCATGGGTAGTGATATGCGGATGCTGAGAATCAGAAAAGGTGCAAGGCGTATAATCCATCGAGCCCACTATGCCGCGGGTAAATGGCAAGGTGGCATTATGGCAAGCAGCCTTTTTTGTCAGCACAGATTCATTATTATACCATTCCGCTCCATACACACCCTCGGTAGAGAGCAGGTTGGGATAAGTGCGCTGCCAGCCTCGGGGAACAGTAGCACCATGAAAATTAACCGTAAGATGATGGCGTGCCGCACACTCCAAGAGGTCGATGCAATACTCCATCGTTTCCTGTTTATCGCCAGCAAAGAAGTCAATCTTCACTCCAGCTACGCCCATTTTCTCTAACCAGGCAAACTCCTTCTCCCTGTTTTCCGGAGCATTCAGCCTATTGTGAGGTCCTGGTGCACCCCAAGCCTTAATCCATGCAGTAGAAGAATTATACCAGAGCAAAGGCTTCACACCCCTATCCTTAGCATATTTCAAAGCCTCCTCGATAGTGGCTCCATTCTTCATCTCATCCCATTCTGCATCAATCAATACGTATGGCAGATGCAAGGTCTTCGCCATATCTACATACTTTTTAATGATATTCAAGTCGTTAGAGCCATGGTTGTAAGCCCAATAAATCCAGCTTACACTTCCCGGTTTAATCCATGAAGTATCTTTCAGGCGACAAGGGGCACTAACATCAGTTACCAGGGTCGAAGCTATCAGATCCTGCTTCTTTCCAATGACAACCACTCGCCAGGGAGATTTCCAATTACCCGAATAATGCTGTGTGTTTTCATCCAGGAACACATGATAGTCCTCCGGATTCTGCCCGTTCTTCAAGGAAGAGGCACTGTTGATTCGTTCTATACCAGCTTCAGTAATAAGAGAGTACACACCATTCTGCTCAAGCAGACAAGGATAGCCCCAATGTTGTTTTCCGCCTTTACCGGTAGTGGACAAAGGAAAGAAATTCTCATAAGACTCTGTCCATTCCTGAAACCACCGGCGCGTGCCTTCACTGATACGATAAGTAGTAAGATCCTGCTTGATTGACGTATGCTGCAAACCCTCCAACTCATAACGGAAGGCTATACCATCATTATAAAGGCGAACCACCATGCGCAACGGGCGCTGCAGATCATCCTCAAAGGTATAAACTATTTCATTCGCCTCGTTCTTGCATTCACTCTTCTTTCCCAAGAGCATCTGATAATGCTCCAAAATATACTTGGGGTTGGAAATGTTTTTCAAGATTAGATTTCTTCCTCCACCATCACTGGTATTCAAACCATAACCGGTAATATGAAGCACCTGGCTTTCCTTATTTCCTTTACAGGCATCGCGATAAGCTACATCAAAAGCCTTCACCTTATTTTCCTCACCCTCAGCCTTCCATTCTATCTTTCCATTGGGAGAAGAGAAAGTTTCCCGCAGATTCTGCGCAAAAGCTGCGCCCTGCATGGCAAGCAGCCATACAATCAACAGTAACGGCTTTCTGAAAACCAAGATTTTCGTTGTATTCATCATTATGATTATTTATTCGTTTAACGCTGCAAAATTACGAATAAACAATCATAATGACTTATTTTAGTGTTTCAAAAACTTTACTCAGAGTATCTTGCCGCATATTCTGTAGGCGACATACCGAAATATTTCTTAAATGCAGTGGAGAAATGACTGTTATTGGCAAATCCCACCATATATGAAACCTGCGTAATGTTGATTTTATGCTCTCTTATCAATCGGGCCGCCTCATTGAGACGGATGTTTCTCAAGAACTCGCTAGTAGGAACACCGGTCATTTCCTTCAACTTACGATGCAGCTGAGTACGGCTTACGCCCACCTCATCACACATCTTCTCTACATTGAAGTCAGAATCGCTCAAGTTCTCGTTCACTACCTTCATGATACGCTCCATCAGCTCCTCATCGTAGCCTTTCACCTCTACCTTCTCCACCTTGTCATCCTGCTTCAGAGCTCCAGTGAACTTACCCTTCAAGCGACGCACATTATCAATGAGATTGTCTATCGTGAGATGAAGTTCCTCCAGGCTGAACGGTTTTGCCAGATAAGCATCAGCTCCTTGCTTAATACCCTCTAGCCTATCGCTGATTTCCGATTTGGAAGTGAGCATGATTACTGGCACGTGGCTGATATTGGCATTGCCCTTGATATTTCTAAGCAGCGTGATACCATCCATCTCCGGCATCACCACATCGCTTACCACCAAGTCGAAATCACCAGAAAGCAGCTGCTTCAGCGCCTCCTTGCCATTGTTGCAGATTACAAAGCGATACCAGTCACTCAGTTCCGACTTGAGATAACGGCAGATTTCGATATCATCATCCACTAGCAGGATTTTACTGTTTCTGCTAGCCGCACCTCGCTGCTGTTTCTTTCCGGTACCCACATTGTCCAAACAAATCTGATTATTCTTGAGATGCTCTTTACCCAAAGGCAATTCTATGATGAAACAGGCACCGCTCTTCCCGTCTTCACGATTATGTGCATATACATCACCTCCATGAAGCCTTACAATGGATCGGCATAGATTCAAACCGATGCCCGAACCTCCCAGATGCATATCAGCAGAATTCTTTCCCTGATAGAAGCGTTCAAACAGGGTTTTGGCATCATCGTTCTTTCCCAATCCCTTGCCGCTATCAATCACATACAGGAGCACCTTCTTATCCTGCTTCTCAATGCGGAAGATGATTTCGCCGCCATTAGGCGTATATTTAAAGGCATTAGACAGCAGATTGGCTATCGCCTTATCCAGTTTATTACGATCTATCCATGCATTCACAGGCGTCTCTGGCATCTCCAGCTTTATCTGAATACCACGCAGATTGGCATTGTAAGTGAAGAGTGAAACCAATCCCCTCGAAAACTCCACCAGGTTGGTTTCCCTGCACGAAAGGTTCATCTGATGCTTGTCCAGGCGTCGCTTGTCGAGAATCTGATTCACCAGGGTAAGCAGACGCTGTGCGTTTCGGTCCATGGTATCAATATCTTCATGATACTCCTCAGCATTTCCCAATCGCTCCTTCAATTTCTTCAGAGGCTCCATAATCAGAGTAAGCGGCGAACGGATATCGTGGGTGGCATTGATGAGGAACTGCATCTTAGCCTCTTCAAGATCTCTTTTTTTCTTGTGCAGATAGATAAAGATGACAGCAGCCATAAAGCCGAGAACCAGGATCAGATAGATAAGCTTAGCCCAAACTGTGAGATACCAAGGTGCCAACACGTTCAGTTTTATCACCTTATTGTATATAGAGTACTTACCGTTGCAATAGGTACGCACCTCTATACGATAATGTCCATACGACAAACCAGTGAAGTTAAAGCTATTGTCGCCAGCCGCATTGCTGATCCATTTGCCCCCGTTGATGCGATACTGAAACACGATGTTACCCACGCTCTGATAATCAAGCAGGGAAAAATTGAGCACTATCGACTTGAAATCAGACGGAACACTCAGATGATCTTCAATAAACGGAGCCATCTTTCCATCAAGCAACACACCCGACAGATAAATAGCCGACATTTTCTCATTATAATCCTTTACCTGAGAAGGCCTAAAATAAGTCAATCCTTCGGAGTTTCCATAACAGATAACCCCATCCGATGTAGAACCTACTACTCCAGCCTGATATTCCTTGGTCAAGAGTCCGTTACCCTTTTCAAAAGAGAAAAACGACTTAGCTTTACTATCATAACACCAGATACCCTGTGCAGTACTCATCCATAGGTTTCCCCTGGCATCCTTCTTCAGCGAATAAATTCTCAATCCGCTAATACTCTCGGAATGAGGCCAAGGGGTTGTCTGCCGTTTTTTACTGTCATAGAGATAAAGCCCCATCTCTGTGGCAATAGCAATCTTACCATCCGACAGTTCTAATGTAGAATAGCACGTTTTACCCTCTAACAAAGGCCGAGAAAGAATGATGTCAAAATATCCGGTTTTGGTATCCATGCACGACACACCATTGGTTGTAGCACACCAGAGCCATCCCCGGG
>JAJWOH010000311.1:0-1395 GCA_021635485.1 Segatella copri
CTCATAGATTGACCGTCCATTTCTGACGCGCAAAGTACCGGCGCAGCCTCCGCAGTGCGGCATGGATGGATTTTCCCGCCTGTGATGGCGTGATACCCTCCATTGCGGCAATATCTTTCACTTTCATACCCAGCATATAGCGGGCGTGGACACGGCGAGCCTGCATAGGCGGCAGGGAAGAAATGGCTTCATACAATCGCCGTATCAGTTCTTCGTATTCGGCTAATTCTTCTTTTTCTATCAGGTAGTCCTCCGGCGATGGCTGCGCCCAGCCGATGGCGGCATTTTCGATTCCATCGTTACAATCGAGGGAATAAAACGCCTTATACCGGAACATCTTGCGATCTCTGGCGGCCTCGGCTCTCTTGTCCAGAAGAAACGCTTCGACGATCTCATCGGACACCTCCACAAAAATGTCCTCTTTGCAAAATGGATAATATTGTTTGAGATTGATGGTCTGCATAGGCACGCCCTCACTCTGTTTGAAAAAGGTCATCATAGCAGCGGCGCATATTCCGCAGACCCCGGCGGATGGCAACGCTAACCTTGCTGCTGTGGACGCCCTCTATCCGGGAGATTTCCGGCTGCTTGATACCGGCAATGTAGTAGGCGTGAACACGGCGGGCCTGTGTCGGAGTGGCATGAGCCAGAGCCACCGGCAGAGCTGCAATCAGGTATAGGCGGGTGGTCATTTCTTCTCGTTCCAGCAAAATATCTTCCGGCGATCTGCTGTGTTCCAGTGCGTAATTTTCCAGCCAGCTGTATGCGTCCAGAGAGTAGTAGGCGCGGTGGTAGACTTTCCGACGCTCATAGTTCTCCATCTCCCGCTGGGCCTGATACATCGCTGCCCATACCTCGTCCGTAACATCCACAAACTCGTCATGCCGGTAGTGGGGATACATCCACCGCAGATTGATTGTTTTCATAGGCTTACCTCCTGAAAATCGGAGAGGCGGGCAGCTCGTCCGCTGTCCGCCCCTCGCTGAGATAAGGGAAATGATCCCTTTCACTTGGTAGCCAGAAAACAGGTCATTCGTTAAGCCTGTTCTCAAAGAAATTTATAAATTTTTTTCTGACCGCCTCCACACTTTGATACACAGCCACTTTGGAGCAGCCGCACAGCACACCGATCTCTGCAAGGCTCAGCCCGTCAAGCGCATAGAGCAGGAACCGGCGGCGCTGGGCCTCGGTACAGGTGTCCAGAACAGCCATCAGCTCATGCAGCGTTTCCATGCGGCAAAGGTATTCTTCCGGCGTTTCGCCGTAGGCTCCTACACCCTCGGTGGTAATGATGTACTCGTCAAACTCCCGGCCATCCCAATGCCGCCGCTGTTCATGGAACAGGTTCTCCGTTTTGTGATCGGCCCGGTCAAGAAATTCATAGACTTCCAGCGT